>JASHTO010000512.1 GCA_030040515.1 Terriglobia bacterium | reverse complement strand
CGGCGCTCGCTGCCCGGAGGCGCGTCGAACACCAGCATGGGCAACCCGCAGTTGAGGGCTTCGGCCACCGTGCAACTTCCCGCGCGGCTCACCAGAATGTCCGCGGCCGCCATCCATTCATGCATGTTGTCCACCCAGGGCAGAACCCGCGCGTAGGGCATGCCGTCGGCATACCGCAGGAGATCTTCACGTAGTTTTTCGTCGCAACGCGCCATAAAGGCCACTTGATAGCGCTGCCGAACCCGGCGGAGTTCGCTTACCACTTGGCGCGGTTTCATTTTTCCCGAACCGCCGAAGTTCACCAGCAGCGCCGGCAGATTTTGTTCCAAGCCGAGGCGCTCGCGAAGCTGTAGCCGGTCCGCGCTCGGTGCGAACGAGGGATCCACCGGCAAGCCGCATTCAATGATTTTTTCCGGCGCTACGCCCGCGAATTTGAGCTGGCCGGCGATTTCTCCCGGCGAAGAGATGAAGAGATCAACCTCCGGCTGTGCCCAGGGTCGCTCAAAGTCCAGCGCGCCGATTCCCACAAGCCGGTACGTGGCTCGGCATTGCCTCTTGTGTAGAACTGCCATTTCGCAGAGCCCGACTTCGGTGGCGATAACGGCGTGCGGTGCGAACGAATCGATGAACCGGAAGAGCGGCTGCGCCCCCCAGCGGAAAAGCCAAAGCGGGCCCGTGGATTTCCCCCGCCACTGGCGCCTCTCAATCCGCTCCCAAAGGCCGGGCCAGTACTTCATGGGAATTTCAAAGCCGTCGTAGTATCGGCGAAACAACGGGCGGCAATGCGCCAGCGCGTTGATGATCTCGACGTGTGCATCCGGGCGCAGTTGCTGGATGGCCTTTTCCACCACCCGGGCAATTCGAACGTGCGTCGCCCCGTGATGGACAGTGAGAATGAGTATTCGGGAGATTTGTCCGTCTGGAAGTTCATTCACGGTCACCCTAGATTACCGTGAGTGAGAGCGCGGTCGCAATATCGACGATTCCCGAGGTGTCGCACCAGCGTTGCCCTCTAGGGGACCACTGTTTCCTCGGTAGGAAGCCAGGTTCGATCGTCTGTAGCGCAGAACGCCGCGGTTGTGGTCTGCGGATTTTCACCGGGTCAAAACAAAAGCCGCGGACCACAAAATCAGTGTCTCGCGCTACGGCTGTCTGAAAAGAGCTCCAGGATGGCCAAAGCTCCATCGCGGGCCGCGTAAGGGCGGGCCAATGCCGCGGCCTTTTGGCGCAACGCCGCAAGCTGAGTGGGATCGGAAAACAGAGCTTCAATCTTCGGAGCGAGGTTCTCGGCATTTCGAATCCACGCACCCGCTCCCCATTTCTCAATCCACCGGCAGGTGCGTTCTTCGTTGCCGGGAAGGGGATCAAAGGCCAGGATGGGCAGGCCGCAGGCAAAGCCTTCCGTCAGCGTGCCTCCGCCCGGCTTGCTGATCATTAAATCGGAAGCCACCATCCATTCCTGCATATTGTCCACCCATCCGAGCACACGCACATGCGGTGTGTTCCCGTAACGTTTGTGCAGACGGGCTTCCAGCTGCTGATTGCGCCCCGTGACCATGACGGTTTCGATGAGGTGCCTGACCTTGCTGAGTTCGGTTAAGATGCGTTCGGGGTTTCCGTGCCCTGTGCCGCCGAACAGAATCAAGATTTGAAGAGCGTCCGGCTTGACTCCCAGCTTGTCGCGGGTGGCGCTGCGGTCCGGCAGGGATGCAAAGGCCGGGTCGATGGGCTGGCCGGTGGTCACCACCCGGGCGGCATCCGCTCCCTCCGCCACCAATTCCGCGGCGAGATCGGCGTGCGTGGTCAGGAACAGGTCGACCTCCGGCTGAATCCAGGCGCGATTGAAATCCATCAGCTCCAGGCCCACTAGCAGAAACGTAGCGCCGGTTTCACGCTTGCACATGGCCGCAAGCTCGCACGTTCCCACCTCTGTGGCGATGACGACATCGGGTGCGAATTCGCGAATATAACGGAACAGTGGCCGGGCCCCGCGCCAATAAATCCACCCGGGGCCGGTGGAATCCGATTGGTGTTGCCGGCGTTCAATCCAGCGCCACAGTCCGGGCCAAAGGGTGAGGGGAATCAAATAAGAATTGTAGTAGGCGCGGAACCAGGCGGTGCAGTGCTCAAGGGTATCAATCACTTCCACCCGTGCATCGGGGCGCAGTGTTTTGAAGGCCGCCCGCAAGGCACGGGCGGCGCGTTGATGCGCGGCGCCGTGCGGTAATGACAGGATCAGAATGTTCGGATCTACAGGCACAAATTGTCAGGGCGCGCGGGCGTCGAAGACCACGGCTGCCAAGGATATTCTGAGGTCATTCGCCTCCGGCGTGCAACTGACTTCGTGAAATCGGCCGGAATTTGATTCCGTCGACACTTTACAATCCTGGCTCGACCGCATAACATCCCCATACCGGCCTATGGACCTGCTCATAATTGGCGCGGGAATGGGAATCGTGGGTGGGCTCGTTCCCAGTCCGTTGCACATGATTGCCCTGTCGCAAGTGGCTCTGGGCTACTGGGCGCGCGCCATTCGGGTACTGATTGGCGCGCCCCTTCTGATCGACGGTTGTCTGCTTTTGGTGACGCTGTTCTTCTTTCGCTTTATCCCCGTGGGAATCGCTCATGACGTCGCATATTTCGGGGGGGTATCCCTGATCGGTTTCGCAACTTATTCACTTTGGGAATTGCGTACCAAGTCGCAACACGAGATGGCCGAATCCACGGCACTCAACTATGCAAGTCTGTCGGTTGCTTTATTCGCGGAAGTGGCTTCTCCGGGCACCTGGATCTATTGGCTTACCATCGCCGGGCCCCTCCTTGCCGAAGGGCGCCAAAAGGGCTACGCGCACGTCGTGCCGTTTTTCGCGGGCGGCATGGTGGGGTTTTACGGCGCAGCCTTATTCACCTTAGGTTTGCTGGTCTGGGGAGCCGGCCTTCACAAGCGGTTCAAGCAGTATCTTTTCCTTGCGGCCAACGTGCTGCTTCTTCTTATGGGAATTTCCTATCTGGTGCGTGCCTACATCATCAAATAGCACTGCGAATCTGACTGATCAGGTGCGCTCGCTGGGACGAAGACTCCCACCGTGGGGCGGTAGCGCGTTATCTACTCGGGATAGAGGGCCTTCGGCGGAACAATGGGCGGCATTCTGCCACGCCCTCGCAACTTAGGCGCACAAGGTGTAGATATACGGAACGACATAAGTGTTCGCATATTTGGCTGTAGCGGCGGTCTATGACCGCCGGTCGGCGCTCGCCCTGCGACCCAAAGCCGTCTTCGGGCGACGGGTCGTAGAGCGCCGCTACAATTTATGTCGCTCTGTATAATTGCAGAAGGAAAAGGGCCGGACAAGAAACTACAAAGGTCGCGGGGAAACGAAGACGCGCATGCCCTGTTCGAGAAGGGCTTGGAGATCCAGGGCGAGGATTTGCGCCTGTTCGGGCGACAGGCAGGCCAGGAGCGTGCGGAAGGCGAGCAATGTTTCCTTGGCGATCAGGTCGAAATCGTGGAAATAATAATCTAGCCGAGCCCACAGTTCGTCCGAAGAATCAAGACTAAGCGCGCCCTCGTTGCAAGCCCGTTTGAACTCCTTGCTCAAAATGCCTGTGGCGCGAAACAACAGGCGCAATCGGAGCGCAAAACGGGGTTTGGAACTGAAGTAGATTTGGTCAAGAAACTCATACAGTCCGACGTGATCTTTTACAACGCGTGATTTGAAGTGAACTACAGCTACTTTCCGGACGGGCACGATGACATTAGTTCCGGGCAAATACCTTGTGAGGACGCCGAGGAGGCCGACCACAAGCTCTCGCAGGCGTTCCCACTCACCGCGCGCCAGTCGCATGGCGTTCCAGGCCATTTCGTGCCGATTGGCTTCTCGTTCTCCAAAGGCCTCATTCAGGGTAATACCCAGAATGGCGGTGTGGGTCTCAATCGCCTGCGCTAAAGGGTTGTAAACGGCGCGCAGTTCCCCGCGCAGGGAAGCCGCGCCGCTTCCCGTTGGCTTTCCCGGGGTTCCCATCTGAAGAAGGTTCCACAACAGCGCCGCCACGGCCACCAGAACCAGACCGCCCATGAACCAATGCATTCCTTTACTATAGGGAACTAGCCAGCCTACTTCAAGTTGGATTTGAAAGGGTTTCCATCCTGTGAAATGTCAAGGAACGAATCAGAACCACAGAGGTAGCTGGGAAGTCGCAACAAACCGGCACAATTTCCCGTCGGCGCAGCGGTTTCGGCGCGTTTTCGTGACGCCCGTCAATTGTGACGCAACCGGTCGTGGTGTAGTTTGGTATCTGTAGCGGCAGCCTATCGACCGCCGTCGGCGCTCATAGAGCGCCGCTACAGCGCACCGGCACAGAGCGCCGTAGTGGGTCAGTTTGAATTCCGGAGGGGCAGGGCTTGTCCCTGCCCTTCAGTCCAGCGGCACTGAGCAGGGCACCCGCAAGGGGTGCCCCTACGACGAAATTTCAAATTGACCCACTACTCAGAGCGCCCATTCCTTGACACTATTTTCTCCGGCCCCCTATAATGCCGGTTTTACCCGTGCTTCAAAACTCACCAGGGATTGCAGGTAATCTACGTGTCCGAAAATGAATTTTCTGATTTGATTCAGCAGCGCAGGAAAAAACTCCAGGCGATTATCGACCAGGGCAGGGAGCCGTATCCGCGCAAATTCGACGCGACGGCTACCGTTGCGCAGGTGATCGCGGATTACTCCGGGCTCTCGGGGGATGAGCTGGCCGCACGAAAGGTCCAGGTGCGTGTCGCGGGCCGGGTGATGACTATCCGCCCGCACGGCAAGGCGGGATTCGCCCATTTGGCGGGAGGCGGCAAGCGCCTGCAAATCTACGTCCGCCTGGACGCCGTGGGCGAACGCGATTTCGAGCTCTACAAGCTGCTGGATCTCGGTGACTTGATCGGTGTGGAGGGATACCTGTTCCGCACACGAACCGGCGAGCTGACCATCCATGCCGAACGACTGCAATTTCTCGCCAAGGCCGTCCTGCCTCTGCCGGAAAAATGGCATGGCCTCACGGATGTGGAAATCCGCTATCGCCAGCGCTATCTCGACCTGATGGTGAATGAAGAAGTCCGCACGATTTTCGAGCGCCGCGGCAAGCTGGTGCGTGCGATTCGAAACTTCCTTGAGGCGGAAGGCTTTTTGGAAGTGGAAACGCCCATGATGCAGCCCCTGGCGGGCGGAGCCATGGCGCGCCCTTTCATCACGCATCACAACGCGTTGGACATCGACCTTTATTTGCGCATCGCACCGGAACTTTATCTGAAGCGCCTCATCGTGGGCGGGCTCGATCGCGTCTATGAGATTAATCGGAATTTCCGCAACGAGGGAATCTCCACGCAACACAACCCTGAGTTCACGATGCTGGAGTTCTACCAGGCCTATGCGGATTATCAGGATCTCATCGCGCTGACGGAGCGGTTGTTGCGAAAGGTGGCCGAAGAGGTACTGGGAAACGTGGAATTCGATTACGACGGCCAGCGCATTTCCTTTGCAAAATTCGAGCGGTTGACGATGAAAGAAGGGGTGTTGCGTTACTGGCCGAGGGAAGTGGCGGCGCCGACTCCTGCCCAGTTGGACGATGCCCAGGCCCTCGCCGACCGCGTTCCCGCCCTGAATCCCTGGTTGACACAGCGCGGCGTAGCGCCTATCAATCCGCAGATTGTCCAAGACAAGCGATCGGGGGAACTCCTGGCGCTGTTCTTCGAGTTGGTGGCGGAGGAACACCTGATTCAGCCCACCTTTGTGACCGATTATCCGCTCGAAGTTTCCCCGCTTTCCAAACAGAAGCCTGACAATCCCAATTATGTCGAGCGCTTCGAGCTTTATATCGGCGGCATGGAAATCGCCAACGCTTTCAGTGAGCTGAACGATCCGGAGGAGCAGCGCAATCGCTTCCAATACCAACAGCAATTGCGCGAAAAGGGCGACCTGACGGCCCATGCCATCGACGAGGATTACATTCGGGCGCTGAGTTATGGAATGCCGCCCACGGGGGGCGAGGGCATCGGCATTGATCGCTTGACGATGCTGCTCACCAACTCGCGCTCCATCCGCGATGTGATTCTTTTCCCCCTGCTGCGTCCGGAGAAGCAGCAGGGATAAACTATTGGGGATGGCTCGATTCAAAAATGGCCGGGGGCCGCGGTCGACGGCCCGAAGGCCGCGTAAGCGGAGGGGAGATCCGGGTACACGCCAATCACTTTGTTCAAGCGCGTAAGCTCGAACATTTGATTCACTTTTCCGCCCGCGCTCACCACCAACAATTTGCCCCCTGCTTTCGACATAACCTTCGCGCAAGCGGCCACCATGCCCACCCCCGCGCTGTCGATGAAGGTGAGGCCGCGCAAATCGAGGACCATTTTCCGTGAGCCGTCTTCGATGCGCTGCTTGACGTCATGTTCAAAGTCCATGGGCCGGCTTCCCATGTTCAGTTGGCCCGTCAGGCTTGCCAGGGTAATGTCCGGCTCCACTTGCTGAAGTTCGTATTCAACCGCCATTTCCGCCAATCCTCCTCCGGCCGCTTTGCGCCCCGCGCCTGCGTGGCAAATGGCCCTGGACCCGAATCTTAGGGAGGGTGCGGCGATCTGTCAACTACCCTGACACCAAGTGCCACAAAGCCTTTCCACTTGGCGCAAGCCGCTCACTCGTCGATAATTGGGGCGGATATGAATTTTGAACTTTTTATGGCTCTTCGTTACCTCCGGGCGAAGCGGCGCCAGGCGGCGATTTCGATAATCACCGTGATCTCGGTATTGGGTGTGATGGCGGGAGTATGCGCGCTGGTGATCGCGCTGGCCGTCAGCTCCGGTTTTACGGAGGAGCTGGAGCAACACCTGCTCGGCGTCACGGCCAATATCAATCTGCTGCGCACGGAGAATGACGGCATCCGCAATTACGATGAGCTCGCCGAGCGTCTTGGACGGTTGCCGCACGTCGTGGCCTCCGCACCCTCGCTTTACGGAGAACTTCTTATCTCACACGGCGCGCGCGCCCAGGGAATTTATTTGAAAGGCATCGAGCCCGCCAAAGAAGTGAAGGTGGGAACGATGCTTCAGCATTTGAGTGAGGGGTCGCTGGCCGGATTATCTGAGACTTTTCCCGATGCTGACCCGATCATTCTGGGCAAGGATTTGGCGAAGACACTGGGAGTCGACATGGGTGACAGCGTTGTGGTCACGAGCCCGCAAGGCTATCTGACGCCTCTCGAAATCGTGCCCAAGTTCCGCCACTTCCACGTGGTGGGAATCTTCGATTCCGGGTTTTTCGATTTCGATTCCTCCTGGGCCTTTACCAGCCTCGCAGCCGCGCAGCGCCTTTTGGACCTGGCGGATGTCGCGTCGGTCATCGAGTTCAAAATCGACAATATCTATCGCGCCCCGCAGGTGGCGGAAAAAATCAAGCAAGCCGCCGGGAAGGGGTTTGACGCCTCCACCTGGATCGAGCAGAACCACTCGCTTTTCAGCGCCATGCGCCTGGAGCGGCTGGTCACCGTCCTGACCATCGGCCTGATTATGGTGGTGGCGGCGCTTAACATTTTCATTGCGCTGGTCATGATGGTGATGGAAAAGAATCGCGACATCGCCGTGCTGATGTCCATGGGCGCGCGCCAGCGGCAGATTTGGGCGGTCTTCACGCTTCACGGCGTGGCGATCGGCGGCCTGGGCACGGCCCTCGGGCTGATTCTTGGATATTCGATCTCCTGGCTGGGAAATACCTATAAATTATTCCCGCTTCAGGCTGACGTTTACTCGCTGTCGTGGGTGCCTTTCCATGCGCACGCCTTGGATGGAGTGTGGATCGCCGCCGCAGCACTCACCATCAGCTTTCTCGCGACACTTTATCCTTCGCTTTCAGCTGCGAAATTGAATCCTGTCGAGATTCTGAGGTACGAATAAAGTCTCCCGCTTGCCCTTTGACCATGGTCTGTTGCCGGAAACGGGGGATCCCAGTTTGAATTTTCGGGCTGGCTTTTCATAACGTAGCCCACCGCAAGTGCCTATAGTGGCGCACGCTGGGCACCGTAGGGGCTAGGTCGCCGCCTCGCCCTTACGGCGGTCGATAGACTGCCGGTCCTGAATTCAAACTCAATGCATTGCCAATGTACCAACTCCAGTCTGGCCCATAGGGTCGTAGCATGGGTGCCCCGCACTCGCGTCGCAGCTCGGGGGAAGCCGCGCTACAGCAAGGGTGGTAAGCGGCGGGCGTGCCATGATTGGGTTGCGGCTCGGCCGCGCTTTGTGGTTTGAGCTTTTCCCTGGCCATGATCGGGTTACAATGAAGCTCGTGGTTAGACCATGGACATCAGGCACACACCAATCTTAAAGACCGTTAACCTGAAAAAATCCTTTCGCTCAGGGGATGAAGAAATCCTGGTGCTGGACGATTTAAACTTGGAGGTCCAAGCGGGGGAGTTTGTAGCACTGGTTGGGGAATCCGGGTCAGGGAAGACGACTCTGCTGCACATGCTGGCAGCGCTGGACACTCCGACAGCGGGTGAGGTATACTTCCAAGGAAAGGAACTCGGCGGGTTCCACGAAGCCGAACGCGCCGTGTATCGTAATGAGCAAATAGGCTTTGTATGGCAGATGCACTATCTTCTGCCGGAGTTCAGCGCGTTAGAAAATGTGGTGATTCCGCAGTTAATTCGCGGCTGCGGGCAAAACGAAGCCCGGACGCAGGGGCGGAAGCTGCTGGATGAGGTGGGTTTGGGAATCGCCTCGTCCCGCCGGGTAGGGGAGCTGTCCGGGGGCGAGCAACAAAGGGTAGCTCTGGCCCGCGCGTTGGCCAATCAGCCTGCGCTCCTGCTGGCGGATGAACCGACGGGGAGCCTGGATCACCGCACTGCGGAGCGCGTGATCGATTTGCTCGAAAGCCTGCACCGTGCGCATGGTTTGACTTCGGTGCTGGCCACGCACAATCTGG
>JASHTO010000511.1 GCA_030040515.1 Terriglobia bacterium | reverse complement strand
ATCATCCAGAGAAGCTTGGAACCCACCAGGTGGCCATGAACATCGTTGACCTGTTTGAAGTGATCGAGGTCAATGAAGATCACGGAGAATTCATAACCGTAGCGATTGGAGCGATAGATTTCCGTATCGAGCACAAAGTTGAGGTGCCGGGCGTTGTAGAGCGCCGTGCAGTCGTCGGTGATGGTGAGCTCGTGGATGCGCTGCACGTAGCGGGCGTTTTCGAGCGCGATGGCCACGTAATCCGCCAGGCTCTTGAGGATGGGAATATCCTCCGTGCCAAAGCTGGGTTTGCCGAGGGCGTTGACGAGTTCGATGACGCCCAGCACGTGGCCGTGTGCTTTGATGGGCACGCAGACAATGGAGCGCGTCTCCGTGTGCGTCAACTCGTCGATTTTTCCTGAGAAGCGAGTATCCTTGGAGGTGTTTTCCACCAGCACAGGCTCGCCCGTCTGGGCCACCCAGCCCGCCACGCCTTCGCCCAGTTTCAGGCGAACATCGCGCAGCTTTTCCGCGCCCGCGCCAATGGCGATCTCGAAGTAGAGCTCCTGCGTGTCCTCATCCAGCATGAGCAGCGACCAGGTGTCCGGCTGGAGCAGGTCGCTGATCTTCTCCATGATGGTTTGCAGGATCTTCTGCAAGTCGAGGGTGGAGAAAAGCGCCTTCCCCACTTCGTGAAAGAGGGAGAGGCGTTCGACCTGACGCTTCAGTTCAGCAATCTCTTCTTGCGGGCCCATTCAGTTTCCAAACAAACAGCAGAATTAGGTGCGTATAGTCCTTTTAAACCATTGAGCCTTTCTTTTCAACCCTTTTATCTGGATTTTATAAACGCGCTGTCCGCCGGGAGGGGGCTCAAGCCGGACTGCTAAAGCATTTGACACTGTAACGCGCGGGAAAATATGATGAAAGGGGCTTGATTCAAAGGAGCGGAACGAGCCGGACTATGCCCGCCTTCGGTGACAATCTTCGGCGCGAGCGGGAAATGCGAGCCGTGAGCCTGGAAGAAATTTCTTCCGCTACGAAGATCAGCTTGCGTTTTCTCGAGGCGATTGAAAGGGACGATTTCTCCAAACTCCCGGGGGGGATTTTTTCGCGCAGTTTCATCCGCAGCTATGCGCGTTATTTGGGTCTGGATGAAGAGCGCGTGATGGCGGAATATCAGCTTGCCGCCCAACCCGGAGCGGACTTTGATTTGTACCGGTTGATGGCAGGCAAGACGGAGGCCGGCCTGCCTGCCAAGCGCACTCCTCTGCTGGCACCCTTGGTGGCGGTGGCACTGCTGGCCGCGGGCTATCTTCTTTTCCGTTACGCGCCGCGCGCCGCAGAAGCCCCTGCTGCATTCCCGCCTCCGCCCGTTGTCGCAACCAAACCGGCTTCGAACCCGGCCGAGTCTCCCCCAGCAACTTCCGGCGATGCCACGGCGCAGCCCGGAGCGACACCCGCCGGGAGCAATGGAACCCCCACAACGCCTGGAACGCCTGTACCCATGGCCACGGGCAGCAATCCCATTCCACCGGGAGAGCCCCAGGCAAGCGCCAACCCGGCAGCGCAGTCTTCGCCGGCAACTGGAAGCCCTGCGACTCAAACCGCCTCGCAAGCGGCGAACCCCGCCACAGCAAAGCCCGGGGCTGATACAGGTTTGACGCTGCAAGTTGCGGCCACGGAGCCCGCCTGGGTTTCCGTGGATGCGGACGGGAAGAACGTCCTTATGCGCATGCTGGATCCCAACGATGTGCAAACCTTGAAGGCACACAAGTCTTTCGATGTGAGGACGGGAAACGCGCAGGCGGTGATCCTCACGCTGAACGGTGAAACGCTGAAGCCGCTGGGAAACCGCGGCGAAACCAAATCCGTTCACCTGACGCGCGATGATTTGAAAAACTCGAAACCGTGAGGTCATAATATTTCCGAACGCATGGTGGACTTAATCCGCTCCGGCAAGGCGCCCGACGTGGTTCGCCGCAAGGGCGCGGAGGGCTCGCTGCCTTTGCCGGCCGAGGACAGAGTCGAGATCCTTGCGCTGCTTGCCTCCGCGCCCGAGGTGGAACTGCGCGAAAAGGCGATGGAGACGCTGCAATCTTTTGACCGGGCCGAAATTCGCCGGGTGATGGCCAATCCGAGGACTGCGCCTGACGTGCTTCACTTTGCCGCGGAGCATCTCCTGGCCGAGCGGGAAGAACTGCGTGAAATTCTGCTCTGGAACCCCAGCCTTACCGCCGCATCCCGTGAGCTCCTGAAACCGCGGCCCGCGCCCAAGCCCCCGGCCGCCGCACCTGTGCCGCCCAAACCGGTCGAACTCTCTCCTTCGCCTCAACCTCCGGCGCCGGTGGCCGCCCAGGCGTCCCCGGCCAAATCCGAAACTACTGTCGAACGCGTCGCTGACCAGGTCACCATCGAAATTCTCGCCAAGCTCGCTGCCGGCGAAAAAGTTGAGGATGTGGCAGGCGTGAAAGCCGAGACTCCCGCCGAAGCCACCAAGCAGGATGACCAGCTCACCGAAGACGAACGCTCGACCTTGATCCAGAAGCTCAACAAAATGTCCGTGGTGGAAAAAATCAAGGCAGCGCTCACCGGCAACCTTGAAACCCGCACCATCCTGATTCGTGATTCAAACAAAATGATTACCCGCGCGGTATTGCAATCCCCAAAAATCTCCGAGACGGAAGCCGAGAGCTATGCCGCTGCCAAGAACGTAAACGAGGAAGTGCTGCGCCTGATCGCCGTCAACCGCAAATTTATGAAAGCCTACGTGGTGATGCGGGCGCTCGTGAACAATCCCCGCGCTCCCATCGACATTACCATGCCGCTCATCAACCGGCTGAACGACCGCGACATCAAGGGGCTTTCCCTCAACCGCAACGTCCCCGAGGTCATTCGCACCATGGCCATTAAGGTCATCAAGCAGAAGGAAGAGGCTTCCAAGCCCAAGCTTCCGAAAAAGCATTAGGCTCCCTCAACACCACCCGGGGCCCGCTTTGCGAGGACCTCCGCGAAAACCTCCAGCATCTGGCCGTGCACGAGACCGTTGGATGCGAAGACATCTTCACCGAGCAGGTTAAAGGGCTTTCCGTGCACGTCGGAAACGCATCCGCCCGCCTCCGTCACCAGCAGCGTGCCTGCGGCCTTGTCCCAGGGATTGAGCTTCAGCTCCCAAAAGCTCTCGAAGCGCCCCGCCGCGACGGCGCATAGATCCAGCGCCGCCGAACCCGCCCGCCGGATGCCGTGGGAAAGCATCGTAAAACGGAAATAGAACTGAATGTTCAAGTCGTGATTCGTGGCGAACGGCGGAAAGCCTGTGGCCACCAGGCTTTCACTCAGTTTTTCCGTGCGCGAAACGTGCAGCCGCTGATTGTTCAAATAAGCGCCCGCGCCCCGCTCCGCCGTATACAAGTGGTCGTGCGTGGGATCGTAGACGACACCGGCAATCACTTCTCCGCGGCAAGCCAGGCCCAGCGTGACGCAATAAACCGGAAAGCCGTGCGCGTAATTCGTGGTTCCATCCAGGGGATCGACGTACCAGCAATAGTCGGAAGAGGAGAGGTGGTTGCCGCCTTCCTCCGCCACAATGGCGTGTTCGGGGAACCGTGCGCGCAGGCGCTCCACAATCAGGGCCTCGGACCGGCGGTCGGCTTCCGTCACCAGGTCGGACCGGCGCTTGTAGCTGATTTCCAGAGGCTGATTAAACAAGCCGGCGAGTAATGCTCCAGCTTCCTGAGCAATTTCCGCCGCGGCATGAAGAAAGTCCGGCATGATTTTGGTGCTCCCAAATGTGGCATGGCCATCCTGTCCCGCCTGGGCGGGAGCACGGGCAGGATGCCCATGCCACGGCGTTCGCGCTACTTCCGGGACTCCAAGAGAATTCTCGACTGCCCTTCACCTTCCGCCCACACGGCCCCATCGGCAAAATATTCCTTCTTCCAGATGGGCACAATCTGCTTCAGGCGGTCGATCGCGAATTGGCAGGCCTCAAATGCCGCGCGCCGATGCTCAGCGGTAACGGCAATGGCCACGCTGGTTTCGCCGATTTCGAGCCGCCCGAGCCGGTGAATGATTGCGATCGAGTCAATCGTGAATTTCTGCCTCGCCTCTTGCCCCAACTCTTCCATTTTGCGAACCGCCATGGGCTCGTAGCCCTCATATTCCAGGTAAAGCGTGGCGCGGCCGCGCGAGTGGTTGCGCACGATGCCTTCAAACACCACTACCGCGCCGTCCTGCGGAGCGCGGATCTGGCTGGCGAGTTCGGCGGCGCAAATGGGATTGCGCGTGATGCGGTAAATGTCCCTGCCTGCCCCGCCACTTACGGGAGGCATGAAGGCTACCTCATCGCCCTCGTGCAGCAGCGTTGAATCCTTGGCAATTTCCTGATTCACTGCCAGAAGCAGCGAGCCCGACATGGAGAGCAGTCTGGGGAAGCGGGTTTCGTAGCGCCGCTTCAACCCCTCCAGGCTTTCGCCCGCAGGCAGCTCCACGGGCTCCTGCGCGATCCCCGTCAGGTCATGCGTCACGCCGAAAAAAAGAACGTTGACTTTCATGATGCCTAAGAAAGCTCCAATCACGCGCCTGAACTCCCGCGGTAAATCAGTATACACGCGGGTCGCGGCACGAAGCATGTCGTCGATTCTTTGAGTCGTGTCTCAGTTTGGATTCTGGGCCCCGCTTCTCACATTGTAACCCGGCTGTAGCGGCGCTCTATGAGCGTCGCATGGTACGGGCTTGCCACCCTGTGGCCCAGAGCCTTCGCCCTGCGACCCAAAGCCGTCTTCAGGCGACGGGTCGGGCGGCGGGCCGTGGCAAGTCCCGGCGACGGTCGATAGACCGCCGCTACAGATTCTTTCCCAGAACATGCCGCAAGGCGCCGCGGAGGTCGGGATACTTGAACTCATATCCGGTTTCGCGAAGCCGCACGGGATCCACGCGCGTGCTGGCCAGCAACAGGTTATCCGCCATTTCTCCCATCGCCAGGCGCGCGGCAAAAACCGGCAGGGGAAATATCGTAGGCCGCCCCAGCACGCTGCCGAGCGCCTTGGTGAATTCCCGGTTGGTGACCGCATTGGGAGCTACGGCATTTACCGGGCCGTGCAGGGAGCTGGTCAGAACGGCATGCGCGATGGCTCCCACCACGTCATCAATGGCAATCCAGCTCAGGTACTGCCGTCCGCTTCCCACGCGTCCGCCGACGCCCAGTTTGAAGGGCGGAAGCATCGCCGCCAGTCCGCCGCCGGCCTTGCTCAGAACGAAGCCGATGCGCAGGTTCACCACGCGAATTCCATTTGTTCGCGCCGGCTCCGCGGCTTCCTCCCAGGCTTTGGTCACTCCTGAGAGGTAGAGCGAACCCACGGAACTTTCCTCCGTCATCAATTGGTCGCCACGGTCGCCGTAGTAACCCACGGCGGACGCAGCAACGAGCACAGGCGGCCGTTTATTCAGATTTGCGAGCGATTCACAAAGCAACTGCGTGCCCTTGACGCGGCTATCGAGAATGCGCGCCTTCTTCGCGGGCGTCCATCGCCCCACGATGGTCTCTCCCGCCAGGTGGACGACCGCATCGAAATTCTCCAACTCGCCCTTGTTGATCGACCCGGCGACGGGATCCCAGTGGATCATCCGTTCCTGATGTCGCGATTGCGGCCGGGTAAGGCAGAAGACATCGTGGCCCTCGGCAGCAAGACTGGCATTGACCGCCCGGCCAATCAGTCCATTCGAGCCCGTAAGAAGAATGCGCATGGAAGGTCCCTTCTACCGGCCGACGAGAGGCACAGCGAATTATAGCAGGCGCAGGTCTGGGAACTCCGAATTTCCGGTTCACTCGCGCCACGAGCCCGCCAGGTGAAATCACAAACATGGTGCACCTCACCTATACTCTAAAATGTCTGTGTGAGAGCGGGCAATCCGCGCAGGAGGCGAAAGGTGAGCCACATTCTCATCGCCGGAAAAGACTGGCAGGCGCGAGCTCTTCTGCGCGCGCAGTTGCTGGACGAGGGATTTGACGCCGAGGCGCAGGGGACGATTTCTGAGGCTGTGGCCACGCTCGGCGCGGGCGCGAAACTGCCCGATTTATTTATCGCCGACATTTCCGCAAGCGACAATCCATCCGCCGACGTCGAGGCCCTCGCCGCCATGGCGCGCAAACTTCCCATCTGGGTCGTCGCCAGCCGTACCTACATTATCGAAAAAGGTCTGCGTGGCCACGGCTTCGAAATGATCCTCCTCCGCCCCGTGGACGTAAACGAATTGGTTGACCAGATCAAAAAGCGTCTGGGAGGGTATCGCGAAATCGAGTGAACGCTACAAAGCATCAAGCAGTCGGCTGCTGCTGGGTGAGGCAGTGCAGCGTTCCCAGGCCCCACACCAAGTCCACGGCATGAACTCCGATTACTGGCCGGTCGTGAAAAACCTCGCGCAAAGTTCCCAGGGCGATGTAATCCTGCCGGTCATTGAAGGTGGGGACCAGGACGGCGGCATTGGCGATGTAGAAATTCGCGTAGCTCGCTGGCACTCTTTGGCCGTCGAGCGCAACGGGTGAAGGCATCGGCAGAGACACCACTTCAAGCTTTGAGCTGTCCTCAAGGTGCATGTCCTTTATTCGCTCCCAGTTTTCCTGAAGAGGAGCGTAATTCGCGTCGGCGGAATTCTTCTCGGTGCAGAGAAGCACCGTGCGCGGGCCCACAAACCGGCATAAATCGTCCACGTGACCGTGTGTGTCATCGCCGGCGATTCCTTTTCCTAGCCAGAGAACGTTGGTCACGCCGAGATACTGCTTGAACACCTCCGCGATCTGCTCCCGGTTGAAACCCGGATTGCGAATCTGCACCTTCGGATCGAGCAGGCATTCTTCGGTGGTCAGCAGCGTGCCGCGCCCATTTACCTCGATGCTTCCGCCCTCCAGAACAAAACGTCGTCCCTCCACTACCGCATCGAACATGTGACAGCGAAGCTTGCGCGCCGCGAATGCGGGCACGAGGCAATCCTTGCGCCAGTTCGGATACTTCGCCCAGCCGGTAAAGCCGAAACGCGCAATAGCCACATCGGGTTTCGGCGCGTCACGCTTCACGAAAATGGGCCCAAAATCGCGCGTCCAGCCGCGGTCGGTGGGAAAGTGGAAAAATTCCACGCGCTTCAGGTCAACGCCGATTCTCTTCAGGGTGCACCGCGCTTTTACCTCGTGCGCTTTCGAGTTCACCAGAATGCGCACGATTTCCCCCGGCGCGATGAGGCGCACAATCTCGCCATATACCCACGGAATAGGCGCGAATTTTCCCGGCCAGTCTGTAAGGTTATGCGGCCAGCCGATCCAGGTGGCCTCGTGCGGTTCCCACTCGGCGGGCAGGCGGTAGCGATGTTCAGAGGGGATGGAGGCTATTTCTTTTCGCGCCACGGATCCTCATCGAGAAATCGCTCGGTAATTCCGGCGTAGGCGTCGATTCGCCGGTCGCGGAGAAAGGGCCAGTTGCGGCGGACGTTTTCGAGGCGGGTCAATTTGATTTCCGCAATCAAAGTTTCCTCACGGTCGGTGGAAGCCTCCGCCAGTACAATGCCAAAGGGGTCGCAGATGAAGGTGGAGCCCCAGAATTCCAGGCCGGCGCCCGAATCCGAAGTTTTTTCAAAGCCTACACGGTTGACCGCTGCGACATACACTCCGTTGGCGATGGCGTGGCCGCGTTGCACAGTTCGCCACGCGTCGTGCTGCGCCGTGCCGTGCCGTTCTTTTTCCGCCGGATGCCATCCAATGGCGGTGGGGTAGAACAAAATGCTCGCGCCCTGCATTGCCGCCAGCCGCGCGCCCTCCGGGTACCACTGGTCCCAACAGATCAGCGTGGCGACGCGGCCCACCTGCGTTGAAAAGGCGCGAAACCCCAGGTCGCCGGGAGTGAAATAAAATTTTTCGTAATAGGCCGGATCGTCGGGGATGTGCATCTTGCGGTAGAGGCCGGCGATTTCGCCGTTTGCGTCCATCACCACCGCGCTGTTGTGATAAACACCGGCGGCACGGCGCTCGAAAACCGGCGCGACAATTACCACGTTTCGCGCCTTGGCGATTTTGCCCAGAGTTTCCGTGGTCGGACCGGGGACAGGCTCGGCCAAATCCAATAAGCTCGCATCCTCACGCTGGCAGAAGTACCGCGAGCGGAAAAGCTCCGGCAGGCAGATGATCTCGGCGCCGCGCTGCGCAGCTTCCTCCACGCGGGCCGTGGCTTTTTGCAGATTCTCGTTGGGGCTCGGCGAGCACGACATCTGCACCAAACCCGCCACGTATTTTTCTTTGCAAGACATTTCGTTGAGACTACACAAATCACCGCACTTTGCCAAGTTTGGCGGGGTCTCTGTAGCGGCGATCGATCGACCGCCGACGGCGTTCATAGAGCGCCGCTACAGCGGCCTAACTCCACAGCCGGTCCGAGGACTTTTCGTCATTCCACTCCGGCGTGGGCAGGAAATAGCTTGTGCCCGGCAACAGGTGCTGCTTCACGACTTCTTCATTGAGTGAGACTCCCAGTCCCGGCGACTCGGGCACGGCAATCCATCCGTGATTCACAATCGGCTTCGGCACTCCTTCCACCAGATCGCCCCACCAGGGCACATCCAAAGAGTGGTTTTCAAGCGCCAGGAAATTTTCCGTTGCCGCGGCGCAGTGCACGCTGGCCATGCAGCTTACCGGCGTTCCCGCGAAGTGCATGGCCATGGGCACGCCATATTCCTCCGCCAAATTGCCGATCTTGTGGGTCTCCAGAATGCCACCGGCGGTCGCCAGGTCAGGATGAATTTTGCCCACGGCATGATTCTCACAGAGTACTCGAAAGTTCTCCTTGAGATAGATATCTTCGCCGGTCAGGATGGGCGTGGGGCTCTCCGTGGAAATTTGTTTCAGCAAGTCGGTGTATTGCCATGGAATGACGTCCTCCATCCACGCCAGATTGTATTTTTCATAAGCCTTGCCCAGCCGGATGATGGACTTCACTCCGAGGTGGCCGAGGTGATCCATGGAGAGAGGAATCTCTATTCCGACAGCGTCGCGCACGGCGGCGACGTATTCTTCAAGCAGCGCGATGCCTTTATCGGTAACCTCCATGGCGAGCAAGGGGTGGGGGACCTGCGTTTTCTCCCACTCGCTAAGGCCAGAGCGGACCGTCACGGTGCCCGGCTGATCCGCCACCATGTCCGCTCCCAAATCCATTTTGAGCCACGTGAGCCCCATCACATCTTTGCGTTCCTTCATTCTTTGGGCGTAAACGTGGGGATCGCGCGATTCTGTCGTGTCTGCATAAACGCGAATGCGGTTGCGAAACTTGCCGCCCAGCATTTGATAGACGGGAACGTTGTAAGCCTTGCCGGCGAGATCCCACAAGGCCATTTCCGCTCCGCACACGCCGCCGCCTTGCCGGGCGTCACCGCCGAATTGCTTGATCTTGCGGAATAATCGATCAACATCGCAGGGATTTTCGCCCAGCAGGCGGCTCTTGAGCATCAAGGCGTAGGTGGGGCTGGCGCCGTCGCGAACTTCACCCCAGCCGCTGATATCCTGGTTCGTATCGATGCGGATGATCGGGCAGTTCATCGGGGCTTTGGTGACATGAGCGATGCGAAGGTCCGTGATTTTCAGGTCGGAAGGCCGCGAACGCGTGTTAACGTTTTGAGCGACCCCTTCCACCGCATCCGACGACCATAAAGCGCCGCCCAGCGCCGCGGCGGATTTCAAAGCGCCCCGGCGGTTCATTCCATGAGTGTGGTTGGTCGACATATTGCCGTTTCCCTCCAGGCTTACTCCACTTTCATCCTCAACTTGGAGCCCTGCTTTTCCGCAAAGCGGTTGAACTCCTCGATCATTTCCTTTGTCCACTTGCCGTCGATCGTGCCGGGCGGATATTTACCTTCGCGCAGCATCTCGTGGCCCCACTCGTCGCGGAGTTCAATTAAGTCGGAATGGTCCGCGACTTTTTCGGCGAGTTGGGGCGGGATGAAGGTGAGACCTTCGGGATCGCCTAAGATCACATCGCCCGGCATGACGGTGACGTGCCCAATGCGAATCGGAACATTGATGCCCATCAAGGTGACGCCGCCGATGGCGGAGGGATCAACGCCGCGAACGTAACAGCGAAAGCCTTTGATCTCGGAAATTCCCGACTCATCCCGCACCGCACCGTCCACGACAAGGCCAGTGCCCGATTTGGCATAGATGGAAGTCGCGAGATTATCTCCGGCAAACGTGCCGTCTTCGATTTTGCCAAACATATCCACCACCAGAACGTCGCCCGGTTGGAGAGTGTCAATCACCCAGGAGTTCTGGCCTTTTCCTACGCGATGCTCATCGTTCCCATGATCGTTGATGACCCCGTTTACGTCAGGCCGCAGCGGCATAAATACCGCCGTCACTACGCGTCCGATCAGCCGGTCACCCGGGTTGATAACTTTCCAGTTTCCCTCAAACTGGTGAAGGTACCCGGCGTTGCGCAGCACCAACCATGCCCGCTCGGCGCTCGAGTTCTTAAGCCGTGCGAGAGTTGCTTCCGGCACTTTGGGCCGTCCGTCGGGAAATCGCTCGCCTTTCCACTCGCGCGTCAAATCGAGGCGCTGCTCATTGGAAAACATGCCTAATTGCGGGAACGCCGGCTGCGTGACGATAATTAGAAGCGCTGTTGCAAATGCGATTCGAAGGAATGATTTCATTTTCCCCTCTTGCAATGAACCAAGACAGAATGATGGCTTGGGCCGCATAAGCCTACCACAAGTCGTAATCTACGGATTCATTCTCGGAAAAAGCCGAAGGATCGGTTGTGCAGCTTCGATTTGAAAGGTCTGTTATGCTTTGAAAATCCCGCCCCGCGGGCTCTTTTCACTGGGGGGCGGAGATATGCGCTTTTTGATCCGGTCATCCGACCCTAATCGGCGCGCGAGAAAGGATGGGCGATGAAATCACACACCGAATATCTGTGGTTCAACACCAAGAAACACCGGGAGTTCATCAACATCACCGACGAAGTCGAAAAAGCGTTGGCCAAGTCGCAGATCAAGGAAGGATTGATTCTGGTTTCGGCCATGCACATCACCGCGGGCGTCTATGTGAATGACGCGGAAGACGGCCTGATCGCTGACATCGACGAGTGGCTGGAAAAATTGGCGCCTTATCGCGACGATTACCGCCATCACCACACCGGCGAGACCAATGGCGACTCTCATTTGAAGAATCTGATTGTCGGACATCAAGTGGTGATTCCCGTTACCAACGGCAAACTGGATTTCGGCCCCTGGCAGCAGGTCTATTACGCCGAATTCGACGGGCAGCGCCGCAAACGGGTGCTGATCAAAGTGATCGGGGAGTGATGGGGGGAAATCGTCAATAGTCGAACGTTGAAAGGCGAAAGACAAATCTTGGGCGGAGTCAAATTGCCTGCCTTTTCCGGGAATCTAACCCTTGTCCTGTAACAAAATCAACTCTGCTAGAATCCAAAAAGTGGGTACGGAGTTGGTCGTCGCTCCCACCGGGAAAAAATTCTTCGCATGCCGCCGATTATCGAAGTCCAGGATTTGACCAAGGAGTTTCACACCTTCCGCCGGCGTGAGGGTGTTTTGGGCGCTTTGCAGAACCTCTTTGTTCGTGAATATCTCACCGTCCACGCCGTCGACCACGTGAGCTTTTCGATTGATCCCGGCGAAATGGTGGGTTACATTGGCGCCAACGGGGCGGGAAAATCCACCACCATCAAAGTGCTCACCGGAATTCTGTCGCCGACGGGCGGGCGAGTGGTGTCGAACGGCTTCGTTCCCTACCGCGAGCGCCGACACTACACGAAACACATCGGCGTGGTCTTCGGCCAGCGCACCCAGCTCTGGTGGGATATTGCCGTCATCGAATCGTTCAAGCTGCTCAAGGAAATCTACGAAATCCCCCAACCGGATTTTCGCCGGCGCCTGGATGTATTCAGCGAGCTACTGAACCTGAAGGAGTATTTGCACACGCCCGTGCGCAAACTGAGCCTGGGGGAGCGCATGCGCTGCGATTTGGCCGCTTCACTGCTGCATAATCCACCGCTGCTTTTCCTGGACGAGCCCACCATCGGACTCGATGTGGTGGCGAAGGAGCGCATTCGCGAATTCCTGAAAGAGATCAATCGCACCGAAGGCACCACGGTTCTGCTGACCACACACGACCTCTCGGACATTGAAGAGCTTTCCAAACGCATTCTGATCATCGACAAAGGGCGAATCCTGTTCGACGGCGACCTGGAACAGATGAAAAACCGCCTGGCACAGTACAATCAGGTAAAATTTTTCCTCAAGGACCGGTCGCAGGTGCCGCGCCTCGTGCAAATCGAGACCGACGGCATCGTGTGCCAGCGCGTTGACGACCTCACCTACCTGATTCGCTTCGACCGCGAACATCATTCCAGCGCCGGCGTGATCCGCCAGATTGTGAATACGCTCGAAGTGCGCGACCTGCTGGTGGAAGAAGAGCCCATTGAGGAGATCGTAAAGCGCATCTACCTGAAAGGCGAGGTGGCCTGATGCCGCAGGCGGAAATTGAACGCCCGGTTTCCGGCGTAGCGCCGTCACAGTCGCTGTGGAAATTCGCGCGGCTTCACTTTGAATTCGCCCGCGTGGGTTTTGTGAATACCCTCGCCTACCGGCTGCGCTACTACACAGGGATCGTTACCTATTTCATTTACGTGTCCATTTATTACTTCATCTGGAAGGCCATCTACGAGCACAGCGCGTCCATTGAAGGCTTTGACTTCGCGCATCTGCTCACCTACATCGGCGTGGGGTGGATTATCCGGTCGCTCTATTTCAATAACATCGATCAGGACCTTGCCTACCAGGTTATGGAGGGCCGCCTGGCGATGGACCTGATCAAGCCGGTAAATATTCAGTTCATGTATGTCGCGCGGGCCGCAGGTGAGGCGGTGTTTCGCCTTGCTCTGCTCACCGTTCCCACGGCGATCGTTTTATTTCTGGTATACCCCTTGCGGCTTCCCGCGAGTGTGGGTGACGGTGTGGCATTTATTGTCAGCGTCGGCTTCAGTTTTCTGATCGTCGCGGCCATCAATTTCGCCGTGGGCACTTTCGCGTTGCGGTTGCAATCCATTCTGGGATTACTGCGGGCCAAGTTTTTCTTTCTGGAGCTTTTCTCCGGCCTATTGCTGCCGATGACCTTTTTCCCGAGGGTGGTACAGAAAATCCTCGACCTGATGCCTTTCCAATACATCAGCTATGTCCCCATGTTGATTTACCTCGGCAAGCTCCACGGAGGCGAATTGGTGCGCGCCATGGCCATACAGGTTTTCTGGGTCGCCGCACTGATGG
>JASHTO010000510.1 GCA_030040515.1 Terriglobia bacterium | reverse complement strand
TTCGCGCCGGTCAATTCCAGAACCTTGCTGACGGCGGCGGGATAATCGCGCGTGGCCACATCGTCGCCGCTCGATTGCAGAGTGGCGGCGGGCAATTCGATGCTGTTGCGGTAATCGAGCAGCCACACGTCATAACCCTGGGCGTAGAGGTATTCCAGCAGGTTGGTGTCAATGGTATCGATGGAAAAAATCAGGCTGGAAACTCCCAGGCCGTGCGAAAGAATCACCGGCCCTTTCGAACCCCCCTGGTAGCGCGTCAGACGGAGGGTCACTCCGTCGGAGGTTTTGAAGAACCCCACTTGCGGCGCTCCCACGCGCAGCGGACGCTTTTCGCGCGGCGGCGCATCCGCGTCAAACACCGTGGGGCGGACGAACACGTCGGCATAAGTGTCAAACAACGGCCCCATGAAGAATCGCGCAAATTTGGCCCCCGCCTGGATCCGCTCCGTCACACTGCCGGCGTTGATGATCTTCATGGTGGTCAACTGCCGGGCAAAATCCTCGGGAGCGATGTGGAGAATGCCTTTGCCCAAAATGGGGGCGGAGGCGCTTTGGCCATCGTAAATGGTGATGTAGAGGGTCGATGTGGCGGGCCACGCTTGCAGCACACTGTCCGGATGCGTCTGCTTGAAGCCGTCGAAATAATAAGTGTGGCCGTCCTGCGCCACCATCATCATCCGGTAGCGCATGTTGTGCGTATCGACGTTGTTGGGATCGACGGTGAAGAGGTTAAAGATTCCCTCCGTAATCGTCAGCGGCTGAGGAGAAAGCGTGGGCGCGTTCACCGTCCCCACCATGCTCGCCTGGTGGGAGGGATTCGTCACCATGTCATCCAGGTCTTCACTCACAATGGTCAGGGTGAATTGAAACGGCGAGTTGGCAGCCTCGCCCTGGTCGAAGCCCTGTTGATAGCTGGAGTCGAGCTGCAAGGGCGGCGTGACCGTTTTCACCGCGGAAGAGAAATATCCCTTCATCGTTTCGGTGAATTCCACCCCCGCCTTGACGGGCTGTGGGGCTGGAGGTTTGGAGGGAAGCGCATAGTCGATCTTCCATCCACGATCCTGCGCCAGCAGTGCCATGGAACGCTCAGTAACCGCGGAGATGGTGAGCAGGGGATTGACGCCCAGCGGCGTGGGAATCACCGATCCGTCCGAAACGTAAAGGCCGTCGTAAACGGCGCTGCCCGCGGTGCTGGAAAATACCTGCCCCTTGTGATTCACCACTCCGGTTTCCGCACCGTCCGCCATGACGCAACCGCCTAGCGGATGGACCGTAGTCAAATTCTTGTGGAGCAGTTTGCTCCAAAGGGGGTTGTGAATATAAGTTCCACCCAGCGCCGCCGTAGCCTGGTTCAGGCGCTCGTTCACCGTCTGGAAGATGGGTTCACTGCCCACGCCCGGCCAGTTCACCGCCAGATTGTCGTGCGTGTCCAGGCTCATGCGCCCGCTGCCGTTGTCATGGGTCATCACCAGGTAGATCTGCGACCGGTTCACAGCGCCCTGATAGGGGCCTTCAAAATCGGTCAGGAGTTCGCGTTCTTTCTCGGCGATGCCCTCCGGCGTGGCGACGGGTTCCGGCGAACCGGCCACGGCCGCGGCGGCAGCGAACGCTCCCGGCAGCAGCGCGCCCAGAGCGCCGGGCACCGAGCCCTCTTCCGTCACCATGCCGTCCGTCAGCTTGGGTTGGTGGCGCATGTCGATGATGCCGGTGATGCAAGGGCCGACGGGGGGAATTTCTCCTTTTTGGTGATGCCCCCAGCCGACTCCGTTGATCACTTGGCCGGTGTTGTAACCGAAGGCCAGCACGTCGCCGTTGCCGGTAAAACGCTCGCCGAGTTGATTGGAAAGCGTCAGGCCGTGCTGGCGCGAGCGCAGCAGGATTTCCGTTGAGCCCAGCGTGCCCGCTCCCACCACAACCACGTCCGCGGTAACGGCAATCGTCGGCGCCTTGAACTTTGCGCGTCCAACGCCCAGCACCTCGCATTGGATGACCCATTGGTTGTTCTTGCGCTCGATCCAGCGGACGGAGACCTCTGTAAAAATCTTCGCGCCATGATTCACGGCGTCCGGCAGGTAGTTCATGATCAGCGTGTTTTTGGCGGCGTAGTTGCAACCGGTGACGCAGTCACCGCATTCCGAGCAAGGCTGCTGCTCCACCCCCACATGATTCGGCCCCTTGACGCTGAAGTTCACATTAATGGGCGGCCGATAAAAATTCCTGCCCATCTGTTGAGCGGACTTTTGCAGGGCCGCCAGTTTGGGAAGCGCGGGCTCCGTGGTGGGATACGGATTGGACTTCAGCATCTCCTCCGCGCGTTGATAGCCGTCATCGAGGGCGGTGGGGAAGTTGCCCTCCGCGTTCTGATCCACGGGCGCGGGGTTGCGCAGCTCGCGCGGCCAGCGCGCACCGTCGAAGACGCGCGGCTCCGCGCGCAGGGCCACGTTGGCGTTCACCAGCGAGGTGCCGCCCAGGCCGCAGCCGACGAAGACGTTGATGTCCTCGTTGACGTGAAAATCGTACAGGCCGGTGCGTGAGCCGATTTGCGCGCAGTCCGGCGTGTGACATTGCATCTCCGCCACCGCCTCCGGCGTGCGGTCGGGATACTCGCCGGGCTGGAATTCGCGCCCGCGCTCGAGCACGCAGACCTCTTTGCCGGCCCGCGATAAGCGCGAAGCGGCGATGGCGGCGCCATAACCCGAGCCAATCACGACAACGGCATAGTGTTCTTTGATCGTTTCAATCGGTGATGCCAGTCGCGGCATGGTGCTCTCCTTTTCAACGTCCGCAGGGTGGTATCCGCCAAGTGGACTAGTGGTGCAGTTCGGGGTTTGTAGCGGCGCTCTATGAGCGTCGAATTGTACGGGCTTGCTTTGGCAAGCCCGTGCGACGGTCGATAGACCGCCGCTACAGAATTCACCCAGCATGGAGCCCCGACGAATGACTACGTCAACGCCTGCGTGTACATCGGCGTGTCTTCGTCGCTATCCTGGTAATAAGAAACCTGGCCCGCCGGTCCGCCGATATCGATGATCGCGTACCCGTGATTGTACAAGCCGGCTGTCACTCCCAGGCGGACGGGGTCGCCGTCGTCACCTTTGATTAAGGGAATTTCCGGGTGCTTGGGTTCGCTGGGTATTTCCGCCTGGCCCACTGGAAACGCCGCGTGGCCCATGCAGCAACTTCGCGCCAGACCTTTGTAGGCGTCATAGAGCGTGAAGTCATGCTCGTGTCCCCATAGCCACAGCGCTACCTTCGGCAGCAAGGGCGCAACTTGCGGATAAAGCCGCATGTTGATGGCACCGTTGTCAATCGCATCGTAAGCGGTGAAAAGCTGGTGGTGCGACATCAGCACGGTGCGACGGCCGCCCGCGTTGTTTACCTTATCCGCGAGCCACGTCACTTCCGTATCCTGCAAGTAGGTGGCGCCGTCGCCGCCGGCCGCCGGGTTGTGGTCGTTATAGCCGGTGTCCATGGCGACGAATTGCCAGTTGGCGTTGCGCAAACAGAAATAACTGGCCGGCTGCCCGAGCTGCTTGAGCAACTGATAGTAGGGAACCCCGCCGCAATACATATCGTGGTTGCCGGCCAGGGTGAACGTTGGGATCCGGTTGAGCTGGGTGCCAAGATTCAGAGTCTGCTGCCAGATCTGGAGGAAATAATTGGTGATCTCAAATTGGGTCCCCGCGTAGTAGATGTCGCCAAGGTGGATCACCACGTCTGGGTTCTTGTTGGCAATTTGCCGCAAGAGCACTTTAGCGGCATTCTGGCCGGTGCCCCAGTCGCCCAGGATCGCCACTTTCGCCTTGGATGGGAGTTTGCCGTCGATCACAAAATCGCTCAGGTTTTTGTAAACGATGTAGGGAATTTGCCTCTGCTGGGCAACGAAGTACTCGGCATATTTGGCGGCGGCTTCCGCGTACTTCGGGTCGCAGTCGCCAAACTTGGCCAAACCGACTTGATGCGGCCCTTCCGGGTCGCCCACAATCTTGGCCTTCGCGAGTTTGAGGGCGGCCAGCGAGCAGAAGCCAAGCGTTTGCAGCAGGCCCTCCGTGGAGGGTTGCCCGGCCGCCGTTTCGGCCATCGGGATGCCCTCGTCCACGTGCCGGCAGTACGCAATCGCTTCCGACGACATGGTGCCAAGATCGTCAGGTCGGCCGGCGACCACGCGCGGCCCGCCTGCGTCCTGCGTCTGAAGCGCCACACCGGCCTTCGCCTCGACTTCTCCGACTGCCGCCTGCCAGATGGAAAGCTCCGGATCGTGAAACTGCTTGAAACGTGCCATAGGCTTGTCTCCTTTGGGGCTTAGACTGACATCATAGCCCTCAGTAAATCCACCATGCCGGCGCCCTGATAAGCTCGGTCGCGACCTAAATCCATAGCCGCTTTGATGAAGATCTGCTTCACGCTCTCGGGATCACCGCGGTACTCCCGATGTCCGGACAAAAAGGCCGCAATCGCGCCAGAAACGTGTGGAGCGGCGGCGCTGGTGCCGCTGGCTTCGCGATAGTGGAACCCCTGCTCCGGGTGGGCATGGCACGAAATGATCTTCTCGCCCGGGGCAACCAGGTCCGGTTTCATGCGGCCGTCCGCCGTCGGCCCTTTGGACGAAAAGTAGGAGACCCCGTACAGATGCGGTTTGCTCTTATGAACGGACCCCACGCTGATCGCGGCATCGGCATTGGCGGGATCGGAAATCGAACTGACCACCGCCACCGCTGCTTCCCCTCCGGTGGCCAACATTGTCTTGCCGTAACCCCAGTTGCCGCAAGAGATTACGACAATCAGGCCGGACTCGGACGCGCGCGTGACCTCCTGGCAAAGAGGGCTGTAGCCGCATCCATAGTTTTTGGGGTCAAATGGGTATCCCAGGCTCATGTTGACGCCATCCACACGAATGCCTTGGCTGGCATCGTTCAGCTTGCGCAGGTACTCCAATCCGCGGATGGCGGCCGAAGCCGAACCTGTGCCGTCATCATCCAACACCTTAATATTCAAAAGCTTAGCGAGAGGGGCAACGCCTGAAGGGGCGGCCGGCAGATCCTTAATCTGGGGGTCGTCACCTTCTTCCTCCTGGTAGGTGGCAAACTTAAAGGCCTTTCCCGCTTCCCACGGCGGGCAGCAGCCGGCAATGATTCCGGCAACGTGGGTGCCGTGGCCCTCTTTGTCGTCGAGAGTGTCGGAACTTGAGAAGTTGCGGCTCAGCTTGCTGTCCACCGTCTGGTTTGAGGCGAAATGCGGGTGGTCAGCGTTGATGCCCGTGTCCATTACCGCCCAGGTAATGCCCTTGCCGCGGGCGTCGAAGGTGCGCCAGCAGGAGGTGGCCTTAACGGTGTCGGTGGAATGCAGCAGGTGGGCGAATGTCGTTTCGTCCAGCCAGATCTGGAACACCCACTGGTGAAGATCGGCAAGGTCGACGATATCCTGGGGAAGTAGCGAGGCAAAGAGGTAAAAATCACTCTCCGTGGGAGTTACGCCGCGCTTGGACAGGAATTCCTTAATACTGTCCTTGGCCGGTTGGACGCCCAATTCGGGATGATCCGCAGACTCCCGCAAGCAGATGATGACCGGGATGCGCTTTGGGGATGCCCCCTTCTGCGCGTCGATCAGCCTCTGGATGGACGCGGCAATGACAAAACTCTTCAGACTCGGGTTGTGTGGCCCGGCGCCCATGGATAAACCTCTTTAGACGCTTGGATTTGACGTTGAAGCTAGCAAGTGCCTCAAAAGTTTATAGACTAAATGTAATTCCGCGTCAACAAGCTGCCCGATCCGCCCAGGAGTAGAGTTTAGCGGACATTCTCGGAATAGCCACAATGGTGTACGGGAGGGGCCCAAACGGACAACATCGCATTGTAAATTTTTCACACCTACTGCTCTTCCCGGCAGTTTTCGCGAAAGGAATTCGAGCTTCCCGATTACGATCCGGGAGCCGGCGGGTTGGATCGCTGCACACTCAGCGTCAAACCCGGTGATACGATTTGGGCGCTCGCTTCGGACTGTTGCCGCGAAGCCAGATCCATTGCCAGTAGCCCCCATGGGTCGGAGAAGCTATCGTGCGTGTCGCTTGCGACCGCCGCCATTTGCCGCC
>JASHTO010000509.1 GCA_030040515.1 Terriglobia bacterium | reverse complement strand
CGTTTCCAAGCGCCGCCGGTTCTTCAGCAGCGCTCGCGGTGTGAAGTTCCACCAGCAATTTATGAACACCCAGGATCTGCCGGAAGTGCAATTCAACCGCCTGGAACGGCAGCGGATTGATGATTCTGTAATTTCGGGCTTGATTACGCGAGCGAGGAACCAGGGATATGACGCCTATTTGCTGCCTCAGCCTCCGGACCTCCCGATGGCCAATCGCCGCGAAGATGTGTTAATCCGGCGGCTGTGAATGATCTTTTTCCGGAGGCAGGAGTGTTTCCCTCGCGCTGGTCCCAGGGTTGCATCCGCGGGCGCGGCCAATTACCTCGATCATGAGGAGTGAAAGCCCAGTCCGGGTTGATCTCTATGCGCCAAAGTACAAGGCTCAATGGGATGAGTTCGTCCGGCAGTCCAAAAATGGTGTATTCCTGTTCTTCCGGGATTATCTTGAATATCACTCCGACCGCTTCCAGGACCACTCCCTGATGTTTTTCAAAGACGACCGGCTGGTTGCGCTGATGCCTGCGAATCTGAATGGGAAGGTGCTGGCTTCCCATGGCGGACTTACCTTCGGAGGAATCATCAGCGACAGGCGAATGACAACGCCCCTGATGTTGGAATTATTCCGAGCGCTGGTCGACGACCTGCGGGGGCGCGGCGTGAGGATACTGGTCTACAAAGCCGTCCCTCACATCTACCATCTTCTTCCCGCGGAAGAAGACCTCTATGCGCTGTTTGTGAATAACGCCCGCCTCCTCCGAAGGGATTTGTCCTCAACGTTCGCTGCGGGGCAGAGGCTTCCGCTGGCGAGAAACCGCCGGCGGGCGCTGGATCGGGCGCGTGCCCATGGCGTGAAGGTGGCGCGATCGCAGGAGTTCGGCCGGTTTATGGCGATCGCGGAAGCCAGGCTCATGGAACGCCACGGCGTGCGGCCCGTGCACACGCCTGCGGAGATGGAGCTGCTGGCTGGCCGATTCCCTGAGAACATCAAGCTCTTCGCCGTGAGCCTTCACGACGAGATGCTGGGCGGCGTCATTATCTACGAGAGTCGGAATGTTGCTCACGGGCAGTATCGACACGCCACGGAAAAGGGCATGGGTCTTGGCGCCCTTGACTTCCTCATGGAATTCCTTCTAAACGACGTGTACCGCGACAAGCCTTATTTCGATTTTGGCATTTCCACCGTGGACGAAGGGCGCACTTTGAATTCCCAGCTTATTCGAAACAAGGAAGGTTGCGGCGCGCGCGCGACGGTGTATGATTTCTACGAATTGGCCCTGGGGGATTAATTGCTGCATGGAAGCGGGTTTTGCAAACTAACTTGACGGGCGCACCTCCAACACGGACCCGGCTAGCCCTGCCTCCTGACGCCGAGGCAATGATTCCGGCGCAAATCCCCATCAGTCCGTTCCAATACAATCACCTTGGCCGCGCAGACCGTGAGGTGGAGGAGGAAGCCACAGAGGCGATGCTCCAGGACCACCTGGGGCGGCCGTTCGCCCTCACCTCCAGCGGGCGAGAGGCGCTGGCGCTGGCGCTCGCTGATGCCGGACTGGGCAGAGATGATACGGTCACCATTCTGACTTCAACCGGAAACTCCTATGTCTCAGGCTGCGTCACCCGCACGATTCAGGGTGTTTGCCGCTGGTCCCTGAAGCTCGAGTCTTCGACCCGCCTCATCGTAGTCATTCATGACTTCGGCATCCCTTATCCAAGAATGGATGAAGTATTGAAGTCGGGTATTCCCGTTCTGGAAGATTGCGCCTATGCCTTTGCCTCCTCCCGCGGCGGGGCGCAAGTTGGGCGGGATGGGAAATATGCCATCTTCAGTCTGCCGAAGTTTTTCCCCATCAATTACGGCGGTGTAGTGTGCGGAATCGAGCGGAGGTCCGGAATGCTTTCTGAGCACCGGGAAACAATCCTAAACGTGGTGGGCTCTGAGCTGCCGCGTCTCGGCGCAATATGCGAGGCGCGATTGAAGTCGTGGCATTACCTGGAGTGGAGGTTCGGTGAAATCGGCTGCCCGCCCGCATTGCCACTTGAGGCGGGAACGGTTCCCGGAGTGTTCATGTATCAACCCGCGCCCGGGGTCATTCCCGAGAACATCAAGCGTGCCTATCAAAAACACGGCGTAGAAGCCAGCGTGTTCTACCCCCGGCATGCAGTCTTTGTTCCCTGCCATCAGAACCTCACGCCGGCCGCGATGGATTACATTGTTGCGGTTCACGAAGAAGCCGTCCGGTCCAAGGCATAGACGGGAGAGGGGTTAATTTGGCGACGTTCGGGCCAGAGAGGTCACCATCCAGGATCGGCGCGGGAAGTGCGCCGGCCACTGATGGGGGGCTTTCCATCGTGGCGGGCTGCCGGATCGTGCAGTTGCCGAGAATTGAAGATGCCCGGGGAAATCTTTCCTTTATTGAGGGCAACGTCCACATCCCCTTTCTGATTCGGCGGGTCTACTGGGTGTACGACGTTCCCGGAGGGGCCGCACGCGACGGGCACGCCTACCGCACCCTGGAGGAATTCATCATTGCGGCCTCCGGCAGCTTTGATGTGGCGATCGACGACGGCCGCCACGAACAAGTGTTTCACCTGAATCGCTCTTACGTGGGAATTTACATTGCGCCCGGCGTTTGGCGCACTCTTGAAAACTTTTCCAGCAACTCCGTGGCGCTCATACTGGCCTCCCAGGCGTATTCGGAGGGGGATTACGTGCGTGATTACCCGGAATTTGTGCGAAACCGGAGGGGGCGATGATCACTCTCGCCGACTGCCGACTGCTCGATTTACCGCGCATTGCCCAGCCCCGCTTCGGCAGCATTACTCCGGTTGAGGGCGGCAAGGACGTGCCGTTTGAAATCGCGCGCGTCTACTTCCTCTACGATATACCCGGTGGAGAGTCGCGCGGAGGTCACGCGCACAAAGAGCTGGAGCAGGTGATCGTTGCCGCGCTGGGTTCCTTTGAGGTCGAGGTGGATGATGGCTCGCGCAAGATGACCTTCATGTTGAATCGCAGCTACCAGGGCTTCTATCTTCCCCGCCTCGTTTGGCGTGAACTGAAAAACTTCTCCTCCGGAGCAATTTGCCTGGTGCTGGCGTCACAGCCTTTTCGGGAAGAGGATTATCTGCGCGATTACGCGGAATTCATCCGCCGGCGGACTCAGGGCGAATCTCCGGCGCGCTGAATCTTGCTTCAAATCGTCACCGAATTCATGCCCACTTATCCCGCACCTCCAGAGATTGCCGCGCGGCATTCGGCTGCCTCGAAGCCCATCTGGTCTGTGATGATTCCCACCTATAATCGGACAACTTATCTGGAAAGTGCTCTCGCGGGCGTGCTGGCTCAGGACCCCGGGCCTCAGGAGATGCAGATTGAGGTGATCGACGACGCGTCAACCCTGGACGACCCGGAAGAGCTGGTCCAGCAGGTGGGAGGTGGCCGCGTGAGCTTCTTTCGACAATCGCGGAACCTGGGATTGGTGGGCAGTTGGAATGCCTGCGTCGAACGCGCGGCGGGTGATTGGGTACACATTCTGCACAGCGATGACCTTGTGTATCCCGGATTCTATTCGACTCTCAAGCCTGCACTCGAAGCTCGGGGGGACGTCGGCGCCGCCTTTTGCCGATGGACTATCGTTGATGAAAAGGGGGAACGAGTCTGGACATCTGACTTAGAGAGGTCCGCGCCGGGAATACTGCCGGACTTTTTGAACGAAATCGGCGTTTCGCAAAGAGTCACCACGCCCTCCATCGTGGTCCGGCGCAGTGTGTACGAAAAGCTGGGGGGGTTTCGCAGGGAACTCTCCTCCACAGCTGATTGGGAAATGTGGGCGAGGATTGCAGCCCACTTTCCTATTTGGTACGAGCCACAAATCCTCGCGGCCTGGCGGGTTCATGCCCAATCCCAAACCACCTCCGTGGTGAGGTCGGTGGAAAATGTGGCGGACGGCCTGCGCTGCCTCGACGCGATCCGGTCCCTGCTTCCCGCCGAGCGGGCGGAGGGGATGTCCCGCAAGGCCCGCGAGCGGATTGCCCTGCGCGCTCTTGATGAAGCCCGGGAGCTATGGAACGGAGGGGAATTTGCGCTGGCACTTTGCCAGGTGCGCGAGGGATTGCGGTGCCGGGTCTCGCTGCGCGTCGTTAAAGCACTGCTCCTGCTGCCCATCAAATCGCGCCGCGGTTCGTTGTAACGGTGCTCTATGAGCGTCGAGTCGTACGGACATGCATGGCATGCCCTTTTACGGCGGTCGATAGACCGCCGCTACAGATTCCATCCCAGCCTGAAATGCTACCAAGCTGGAGGTTAGCTCGACCCAATGAATTCTGCACGAACATTGGCAGGCGGATTGCTCGGCCTCATCGTAGCCGCGGGTATCGGCTGCGGATTCCTGCGCCTGCTGGGGCCGATTCCCGGGCGTTATCGGCTCGCCACTGCGCTGCTGGGCGGAGTTGCCGTCATCGATTGGGCGGTGACGCTCGTCCTTTTTCTCGGCGGCGGCGCCGGGGCGATTGAGTTCTTGGGGCTCGCCGCATTGATAATCGGGATCAGCCTCCTGCTGGCTTCATGGCGAACTTTGCGGGTCGTGCTGGCGCGCGACCTTGCGACTCGCGCGGGCCGCTGGTTCGCTGCGTTGATCGTTGCGGTCGCCGCCATCAATCTTCTCATCGCCATCGCGCCCTCCACAAAGATTGACGAACTCCACTACCACATGCTGATTCCGCTGCGCGTTTTGCAGGATGGCGGACTCCATCTCTACCGTCAGCCGTTTGAAGCGGCGATCTTCCCGCAAACCGCCTTTCAGTTGGGCCTCACCCTCGAGCATGCCGCGGGGTTCCCGGAGGCCGGCAACGTGGTGAGCTGGGGATTGGGCATCGCGCTGGTGCTGCTGGTGGCGGGAGTGACCGGCGATTTGACCGGAAACCCCACGGCAGGATGGATGACGGGGGCAATTTCCGCGGTTGGACTGTACCCCGCGGTTTGGCACGTCGCGAGCGGGCCACAGGCCTTGGGCGATCTTGCCACGGTCTTTGCCTGCCTGCTTGCCTTGCTGCCGGATTTTCATGCAGGTGAATGGAAGCCCCCGACGAAGCTCGTGCTCATCTGTCTTGCCGCATACGTCGCGGCTTCCACCAAGATTTCGAATCTGCCCGTGGATGCTGCGGTCACGATCGTAGGCATACATCGCACCAGGCGCTCTCTTGGCTCCTGGAGAACGTTGGGAATCGCTTCTGTGGTTTGGGGCGTCTTCTACGGTCCGATTCTCGTGTGGACGACGGCGCAGTGCGGGTCGCCCTTTGGCCTGGCGACGGCCGCGCTCTTTCATTCGCACTACTTTGGGCCGGAGACTCTGGCCAAATTGGATTTCGCCAGAAGCGTTGGGCCCAGCGGCCTGTGGACCCATTTGAGCTGGCTGGCACCGTCCTTCTCCGCGGGAGTTGTGGCCGCCTTCGCCATCGTGGCGATTGCGGCCGCGCGGCGCAGGGGCCTCTTCATCGTTGTCGCCGGGCTGGTGTGTGGACAGATCCTTTTGATTGAATGGCTTCTGCCGCACGAGTTCCGCTTTCTCGGAGGGCTCGAATATGTGGTTCTGGTGCTCGCCGCGTGGGAATTCTGGCCATCTTCACCCGGCGCGTGGCTGGCCCGAAATGGATGGGTGGTATTTGCCGCGTTTTGCCTTCCCTGGGTAGCGGTGCAGCTCTATTACGCGCGCCCATTCCTCAGGGTGGACACGGGAATTGAAACCCGCGCTTCGTTTCTGGAGCAATACGTTGCCTTCGCTGACGACTTCCGAGTCCTCAACCGCATTTTGCCGGCCGACGCAGTGCTTTACATCGTCACCACGCGCCTCCCTTCGTATTACGCGCCCCGGCCCGTCATTTTCACGCTCGAAGACCTGCGTGGGCGCCGCCCGCTTTATCGATTTGTTGTGGGTGAGGGCTCTCCTTCGCCCCAACACGCGCTCGCATGCGCAGAAGTGGTTTATAAGAACGACGACGCCGTCGTTGAAACTTACCGCACACCCGGAAGAGCTCCCCAGCACAGTGAGCTACGCGTGGAGCGTTGCACCATGCAGGCTGCCGCGCTCCAGGATCGTCGCAATAATCTCACCGCCCAGTAGCGCCGCAGTTCAATTTTATAGCGCGGGTGTCCCTGACTTCAGGAGTCCGATGGGCTCCACCGGAGTCCAGAAATCGGACCCCACCCGCGACGGCTACGCGGCTGGGG
>JASHTO010000508.1 GCA_030040515.1 Terriglobia bacterium | reverse complement strand
TTCCGCAGCGCCGTGGGGACCTGCAATGACCCCATCGGCTTCACGAAGCGCGTGGAGGATGTGTTCGCGTTCGGCGTCGGCAAGTGTGGAACTCCCCGTTGCGTGTTCCTCGGAGTCTTCAGCGGATGTGAGTTCCGAAAGTGGAACCCGAAGAACCGGGCCGGGAGACAAGATCACCGCTCGCTCAATAAAATTTTCAAGTTCACGAACGTTACCTGGCCAGTGCCACTTTACGAGCGCTTTCATTGTTTCGGGCGGAATCGTCTGAATCTTTCTCTTCATCCGGCGCGCATGTTTGTCGACAAAATGGCGTATTAAGAGTGCAATGTCCCCGGTGCGTTCGCGGAGGGGAGCGAGGTAGACCGGGAATACCTTCAAGCGATAATACAAGTCGCTGCGAAACTGCGCATCCTTCACCATCTTGGCCAAATCCCGATTCGTGGCCGCAATAAGACGAACGTCCACCGGGATCGTGCGGGTGCTTCCCAATCGCTCAAACTCCTTCTCCTGAAGGGCCCGTAGAAGCTTGGGTTGTAGTTCGAGGGGAATATCGCCGACTTCATCCAAAAACAGAGTGCCGCGATGGGCAAGTTCAAGGCGGCCGATTTTCTGCGAGATGGCGCCGGTAAAGGCGCCCTTTTCATGGCCAAACAGTTCGCTCTCCAGCAAACCGCTCGGAATCGCAGCACAGTTTAACTTTACGAAGGTCCGCTCACGTCGTTCACTCAACTGATGGATCGCGCGAGCAATCAGTTCCTTCCCGGTTCCGGTCTCACCCAATATGAGGACAGTTGCATCCGTCGGGGCCACGGTCTCTACCTGTTTCAGCGCTCGCTTTAGCACCGGACTCTTGCCGACAAGCCCTTCGAAGTTATACTCTGTTCGAATCTCGTCTTCGAGATACCTCTTCTCTTCCAGAAGGCGCTCATTGAGTCCGCTGATCTGGCTGAAAGCCTCAGCGTTGTCGATGGCCAGAGCGATCTGATTCGCGACCTGGCTGAGGAGGTTCAAATCGGTACGGGCCAAGCCTTCGTCTTTGACGCTCGCTACACCCAGGACTCCGAGGGGGCGACCGTGACTGATGAGGGGAAGCCAGCAACCCGATTTGATACCTGCCTTCGCCAGGAGTTGCCGCGCATGCTTCGTAAACCGGCTGTCACCTTGTTTAACCAAAACCGGTTGTCGGCTCGTAAAACACAACCCCGCCGGCGTCCCATCGAGCGGAATCAGATCGTCTTCAGCGTTCAACTCCAACCCTGCTGGAGAACTCAAGGGATGGAGCCGCAGTTTTTGGGCGTTCGCATCGTAAAGCGTCAAGCTTGCGTAATCATGGCGCGTCACTTGGTTTAGACTTGCCGTTACTGCCACCAATAATTTGCCGATGTCCAGATTCGAGAGAAGAACGTTAGTAATCTCAAGAAGCAGGGCCTCTTCAGCACGCTTTCGGGTGGTGAAGTCGCGGGTAATTTTGAAGTAGCCGAGAAGTTTGCCGGCACGGTCGCGGAGCGCGGTAATCACGACGTTGGCCCAGAACTGTGAACCGTCCTTGCGGACTCGCCAGCCTTCATCTTCGTAGCGTCCGGTCTCTGCCGCTATTTTCAGCCCTTGACCCGGCTTGCCACGCTGGATGTCTTCGGGGGGATAGAAACAGGAAAAATGCTGTCCCATAATCTCTCCCGGCTGGTAGCCCTTAATTTTCATCGCCGCGGGATTCCAACTGGTCACCAAGCCATCGACATCGAGTGTGAAAATCGCATAATCCTTCACCGTCTCGATGATTGACCGCAAGCTTTCCTCACTGTGACGAAGCACGTTTTCTATCGCTTTGCGTGCCGTGATATCTCGAACCACAGCGATGACGAGAGAGCCCTCGCGGGTCTCCACGGGACTCAACATGATGTCGACCGGGAATTCGCCGCCGTCTTTACGACGTCCATACAGATCGAGGCCCACGCCCATCGTGCGCAGGTGTGGTTCACGTTGATAATTCTTGCGCTGGACAACATGGGCGGAGCGAAGACGCGCCGGGACCAGGATTTCAACAGGCTGGCCCAAGAGTTCATCTTGGGAATAACCAAACAGCTTCTCCGTCTGGGGATTGACGTGGAGGATCTCGCCTTCTGAATTCGCCAATAAAACAGCATCCGGAAAGGATGCGTACAAAGCGGAAAGCAAGTCGGGTTGAAGTATTTTGTCAACAAATCGCGTGGAATCCAGCACGGTTAACACCTCCTCCGCCGGAGGCCGGGCAAGCCCAATCGTTTGGCCCGATCCTCCACAATGCTACGTGTATCGTGAGGTGTCCGCAATTGACATTTCGCGCGGGCTCATCTGACATTTCGAACTCTTGGCCGATGCTGGGGTGAAGACGCCTAGCACTTCGTATTCACTCCGACCGCGCTGCGGTCGAGTCCGGTGGTGTGCGTCCCGGGAAGTCCGAAGAATCCTGGACAGGCCCGACTCAGGGTGGGGCCTGTTCTATCGACAGCCCAACCCTATCAACCGTTTTCTCGCGTGTCCACACGTCCAGCCCGCGAGCTACAGCGCTGCTCAGTCGCAGCCTTCGGCTGATAAACGCAGCACGGTTCCTCGGCCAGGGGGTCGCCGGTAAGGGCGAAAGCCCTTGCCCGCGAGCCGCCGCACACATGGCGAAACTCACATATCCGGCACTTGCCTTTCAACATGGACGGATCACGTAGCGAGGTAAAGAGAGGCGAGCGCTGGTAGATTTCCCGAAGAGGCTGCTGCCGCACGTTGCCGGCGGCAATGGGCAAGAAGCCGCTGGGAAATACCTCGCCGAGGTGCGATATGAAGACGAATCCCTTGCCATCGTTCAGCCCGCGCGACGCACGGCGGATGCCGTCGAGAGAGTTCTCCGCCGCGCCCACGACCAGGTGCGGCGAAGTTGTGTATGGCCTGATGGCCGGGTTTGCTGGATGCCCTGGCACGCACGCCTTGCTCTGCGCGGCGTGTCTCTGGAGAAGGTAGCGCCGGTAGTGTGGTGCTTCGGTGGTTTTGACATCAAAGCGCACACGTGACGCGAGATCGTGCAACTGGGCGAATACCTGTTCGAACCCCTCCGCGGAAATCAAATCCTGGAGTTGGCCGCGCCCGGTCGGCACGAGAAAGAAGACGCTCCAGAGGACAATTTCCAGACCTTCGAGCAGGCGGGTGAGCGCCGCAAGATCTGCCAGGTTGCGGCGGGTAATCGTCGTATTGATCTGCACGGGTAGGTTGAGCTCCTGCGCCCAACGAACGGTTTTCAAGGTGCAATCGTAAGAGCCGCGGAAGCCCCGAAAGGCATCATGAATCTCCGCCGTCGAGCCGTCCAGACTGACGGCCAGCCGCGCCAAGCCTCTTCTTTGCAATTCGGCGATTGCCTCTTTGGTGAGGAGCGGTGTAACACTCGGCGTGAGTGAGGTGCGCACGCCACGGCCCGTGGCGTATTCCACAAGGCCGTAAATGTCCGGCCGTTTCAGCGGATCGCCGCCAGTAATGACAAAGACGGGGACGCGCATCTCCGCAATCTGGTCAATCAGCCGCTGCGCCTCGTGCGTCGAAAGCTCAAGCGCTGACCGGAGCGGTTGGGCGCTCGCCCGGCAGTGGACGCACGCCAAATCGCACGCTTGCGTCGCTTCCCAAATCACGACGAAAGGGCTCTCGTTGAAATCGAGCGCGGTGCCTGCTGCTCTGCTGTTTTGCATCTCTCCACCTCGGCGTCCATTAGACAATGGTGCCCGGTGTGCAGCGATGACTGAAGTCACGGAAAGCGGGGTAGGCAGAGGGTGGACGGCTCACCGGGCCACGGTCCAGATGTTTCCTATTATGTTTACGGTTTACTGCCCGGGTGTGACTTCGGTCATCGCCTCCCTTCCGCTGACCAACTATGCTCGGCCTTGCGATTGCAAATGGAGGAATGCCGATGACCGAAATTACCAGGAACATGAGCGTGGCAGAGATCGTGAAGGCCTGCCCAACCGCACGCAGGATATTTGACAAGCATGGATTGAAGGGTTGCGGAGGCGAGAACGGCCCCATGGAATCGCTGGCTTTTTTCGCCGGGGTTCACGAGGTTGATGTGGACGCGCTCGTCCGGGAACTCAACGCCGAGATGCGGAGTCCCTCGTCCCAGGGGTATGTCTATCAGGAATCATTGGGCGATTACATCTATCGGCGATTCTTCAAAGCGGGAATTGCCGTCGTGCTCTCGATCGGCGCACTCTGGGGAGCGGTCAACCTTTGGCAAATCGCCGAGGGCGGAACGTTTCTGGAACTTCACCTCGTGCCGGCCATTCAGGCGCATGCCCACGCGATGATCTTCGGCTGGGTCGGCCTGTTCGTCATGGGCTTCGCCTATCAGTCGTTTCCGCGATTCAAATTCGTCACGCTTTGGCGGCCGGATCTTGCCAACCTGACTTTGTATCTCATGTTGATCGGCATCGTCTCGCGCGTGGGTGCGGAAATGCTCCAGCCGATGCCGGTGGGAGTGGGGTTGGGGATTCTGGCTGCCGGGACCGAGCTCGCCGCCATCATCATGTTCATCACGATTATCCTCAAGACCGCGCAGCAATCCGTGGAGCCTCGAAGCCCCTACGAGAAATTCATCATGGGCGCGCTGTTTTGGTTTTTCGTTCAGGCCGTCTTCAGCGATGTATTTTTCTTTGCCAAGGTGACGGCCGATTCGCAGGATCAGTTGGTGATGCGCATCTCGCTGCTGGACGGCCCCCTGCGCGACATCCAGTTGTTTGGCTTCGCGGCGCTCATCATTGCTGGAGTCAGCCAGCGTTTTGTGCCCACGGTCTACGGTTTGGGGAAGCCGCAACACGACCGCCAGACACTGATTTTCTATCTCATTAACGGCGCGCTTCTGCTGGACCTTGTGAGCTACGTTTCCTTCTTTTCGACTGGAAATGTTTACTTCACGGCCGGGCTGGAGCTTGCCTACATCCTGATGGTGGTTTGGGCGGTATTGCTCGTCCGCCAGCTCCGCGTTTTCTCCCACACTTCTCAGCCGGACCGCAGCCTGAAGTTCATTCGCGCCGCCTACGCCTGGCTGCTGCTGGCGATGGCCATGCTGCCGTTTCTGATCCCCTACGGCGTGCTCATGCACCAGGGGTTTTCGCACACGTTTATGGGCTCGCACCGGCACGCCTTCACCGTGGGATTCATCAGCATGATGATTCTGGGTGTGGCGTCGCGCGTGGTGCCGATTCTGGC
>JASHTO010000507.1 GCA_030040515.1 Terriglobia bacterium | reverse complement strand
GCTATCACGAACTTGCCCGCAACCGCGCCGAGCTCGCGGCATTATCGGCGCAGCTCGTGGATGCCCAGGAGTCCGAGCGGCGGTCGATTTCGCGCGAGCTTCACGATGAGGTAGGCCAATCGTTGGGAGCGATGCTGGTGGAGGTGGGGAGACTGGCGACCTCGGTCCCTTCCGAAAACGCGCAGGTCCACGAACAGGTTGAGAAGATCCAGTTCGTGGCGAAGTCCACGGTGGAAACCGTGCGCAATATTGCACTGCTGCTGCGGCCCTCCATGCTGGACGATCTCGGTTTGATCGCTGCGCTGGAGTGGCAAGGCCGCGAGATTTCCCGCCGCGGCGGCATGGAAGTGGAGATCCAGTCCGAAGAAATATCGGAGAGAATGCCCGACGAGTATAAAATCTGCATCTACCGGCTGGTTCAGGAGGCCCTCAATAACGCCGCGCGGCATAGCTCCGCCAGAAATGCCAAAGTCGCGGTGGAGCAGGCCGGCGGCAAGATTCTGGTTCGAGTTTCGGACAACGGCGTGGGCTTCAACCCTCAGAAGGTGCGGGGCCTGGGCATCTTGGGGATGGAAGAGCGCGTTCGGCATCTGGGCGGAACTCTTACCATCGAGTCGAAGCCCGGCTACGGCACAATCCTGACGGCCGAGTTTCCGCCGGCCAGGTCTTAATCCACAACGGCCATGAAACCAATCCGCGTTCTCCTCGCCGATGATCACAAACTGATGCGCGCCGGCCTCCGCCTGGTGATCGATCAGCAGCCCGACCTGAGTGTTGTGGGCGAAGCCGATGACGGACGGCAGGCCGTGGAGCTTTCGAACACGCTGAAGCCGGACGTGGTGGTGATGGATATCGGAATGCCCAACCTGAATGGAATTGAAGCCGCGCGGAAGATCACGGAGATTCGCCCGGACGCTCGCGTGGTGATGCTAAGCATGCACTCCGATGAAGGTTACGTACTGCGCGCGCTCAAGGCGGGCGCGCGGGCGTATTTGCTGAAAGACTCGGCCACTTTGGATCTTGTGCACGCCATTCACGCCGTCGTGGAGGGGAAATCGTTCTTCAGCCCCGCGGTCAGCAGAGTGCTGCTTGAAGATTACATGCGCAAGCTGCGGCGAAGCGGCGCGGAAGATTCCTATGACTTGCTGAGCCCACGCGAGCGCGAGGTACTCCAGTTGGTGGCCGAGGGCAAATCCAACAAGGAGGTTGCAAGTCTGCTGAATTTGAGCGTCTACACCGTGGAAACGCATCGAGGAAAGATCATGCAGAAGCTTAAATTAAAGGGAGTGCCCGAGCTGATCTTGTATGCCGTGCGGAAGGGGATTATTTCCTGAGGTGGGAAGGAATTCGGGAAGGGCGACTCCCCCCTTCCCTGTTTCCTCAACCTCTCCGGTTATGCGGCGATGAAAAGCGTGCTTCCCTGGCGATCCACGAGCAGGAGAGGATTGTTTCCCGCCTTGTGGATTGCCCGGTCGAATTCAGAGACATTGCGAACCGGCTGATGATTGACTTGCTGGATGACATCGCCTTGTTGAAGGCCCGAGTCCGCGGCAGGGCTAGAAGGATTAATTCCCGTCACCACCACGCCTGAGGTGTTGGCCGGCAGCCCGAGCTCCTGAATGGCCTGAGGGTCCAGATTCTCAACTGTCACGCCTTCAAGCGCGCCCTGAGGATTGGAAGGTTCCAGGCTCGCCTGCTGAGTATCAGAAGGGAATGTGCCCAGTTTCACTTCCATGCTCTGTTCGCTGCCGCTGCGCCACAATTTCAGGCTTGCGACGCTTCCGGGCGCCATCATCGCGACGCTCATGCGCAATTGGTTGCTGTCCGTGATCGTTTTGCCATTCAGGCCGATGATGACGTCTCCCTTTTGCAGGCCGGCTCTCTGCGCCGGGCTTCCCGCGGCCACATCACCCACCAAAGCGCCGTGCAACTGCGGCACTCCGAACGCTTTGGCCAGTTCCGGCGTGAGATTCTGGATGGAGACACCCAGATAAGCCCGCATGACCTTTCCATATTTGACAATCTGGTCTGTCACATTCACGGCCAGGTTCGAAGGGATGGCAAAACCCACGCCCTGGTTCCCACCCGATCCGCCGGAAAGGATGGCGGTGTTGACTCCGATCAGCTCACCACGGTCATTCACCAGAGCGCCACCCGAGTTTCCCGGGTTAATCGGCGCGTCGGTTTGGATGAAATCCTCGTAGTCTTCGATTCCAAGATTGGTTCTGCCCGTGGCGCTGACAATTCCCATGGTGACGGTTTCGCCCACGCCGAAGGGGTCGCCGATCGCCAGTGCGTAGTCACCCACCTGGACTTTGGAGGAGTCGCCAATGGTGATTGCGGGCAGGTTCGTAGCATCGATCTTCAGGACGGCGAGGTCAGTCTTCGGATCGGTTCCCACAATGCGAGCCTGGTATTCCTGCTTGTTGGAAGTGGTAACACGAATTTCCGTGGCGCCCGCCACCACGTGGTTGTTGGTCAGAATGTAGCCATCGGGGCTGATGATCACGCCGGACCCAAGGCTTTTCTCGCGTTGCTCCTCGGGAACCTGTGGCACCATGAATTGCCCGTGGGAATTGCCTCCGAAGAACTGCCGGAAGAATGGGTCCATTGGCAGCATCTGGGGCATCTCTCCGGAAGCGGAAGTCTTCACCAACTTGGAAGTCGAGATATTCACAACCTCCGGAAGCACTTTCCTGATGATCGGGGCGAAACCATCCCGGCTCGCACCTTCACTCGGATTCGCTAGGTTGAGCGAAACCGGCGGATTGGGGGTATGGACGTCGCCGCGCAGACAGCCGATGCCGATGCCACTCGCAAGCAACGCGGTGGCGGTGGCAACAGCCAATCCGGCGGTGCGTCCTTTGAAACTTGGTTTAATCATAAGTCCTCCCTTCAGAAATTCTCCTAGCCAACATCGCGACTGGTTATATCCAGCGGATTGTTGGGCCATTCATTGGGATGTGCGGGAGGGATTTTGGGCCTATCACGACGATTGGGTATTCGTGATGCGGACGATTGGGGATATTCTCGCAACGAGGCTGGCCGTGAATAGCCGTAGTTGAAACACAAGGCAAAACGCACGGTCCGGGCCTGAAAGGGCCGACTTTGCGCGCACATTCAACCCCTTTGGGGTTGGGCGGCTCTCGTCACCAGAATCCGCAGGATCACACCTGCGGCTATTCACCGTGAGGCCCTGCCGGGGCCATGGTCACAAGAAATATCGTTTGAGGATGAGTCGAGTAAGTCATTCCCGCAGAAATGGCGGTTTGCCGTTTGACATTGGCCGCCGAGTCTTGCTAGTTTGAACGTCATGAGGCAACTCCAGCCGGTCATCTGGGCGAAGGGGACCTTTCTAAGTCCGCAGCATTTACAGCTCCAGGACCGGTTTATCGAAAGCGTTCTGGAGTTCAAGTTAGGCGCCCTGAGGTTCTGTCCGTGGGGCTTCGCGGAACTCCAGATCGACCGGGAAGCTCTCTCCACCGGGATGCTGCATGTTACGCGCGCCACGGGGCTTTTCCCTGACGGCTTGGCATTCGAAATCCCCGAGTCGGACCCCGCGCCGGAAGCGCGAACGCTGGAGCAGGCTTTCGGGCCTGACCAGGACAGCGTGGACGCTTACCTGGCCATTCCTCCCTATAACGATCACGGAATGAATGTCACCTTGGGAGAGAGAAACGGAGACACGCGCTATCGCGCCGAGATTGCCCTGCTGCGGGATGAGAATTCGGGTTTGGCGGAGAGGCCCGTGCAGGTGGCGAAGAAGAACCTCCGTTTGCTGGTGGAAGGGGAGCCGCATCAAGATAGTACTTCCCTGCGCATCGGGCGCATTGTCAAAAACACCGCAGGGACCTTCCAGTTGGACCCGCAATTCGTTCCCCCTGTGGTCGATCTTTCGGTCAGCGAATACCTGATCGCCATCCTGCGCCGCCTGGTGGAGATTCTGGCCGCCAAGACCAATCTGCTCTCGGGAACCCGGCGGCAGAAAAACCAAAGCCTGGCGGATTTTACGGCTTCGGACATTGCCAACTTTTGGCTGCTCTATACCGCCAACAGCTATTTTCCGATCTTGCGCCACTTGTTCGAATCGAAGAAAGGGCATCCGGAAGGCTTGTTTGACGCGATGCTTTCACTGGCCGGTTCCCTCACCACTTTCTCGGCCAACGTGCAGGTGCGCGACCTGCCGCTCTACGACCATAATGATCTGGGCGGCTGTTTTTCCGATCTCGACGAAAAGCTGCGGATGTTGCTTGAGACCGTTGTGCCCAGCAACTTCGTCTCGCTCCCCTTGAAGCTTACGCAGCCCTCGATCTATGCCACGGCCCTTGCCAACGACAAGTACTTTGTCAACACCCGGATGTACTTGGCCATCAGCGCAGACGTGAACGAGGCGGACTTGATTAAACGCGTGCCGCAAGTTGTCAAATTCTGCTCCGCCACCCACATTGAGACCTTAATCCGCCAGGCTCTCCCGGGAATGCAATTGATGCATGTCCCCTCCCCTCCCGGCTCAATCCCCATAAAGCTCAACTACCAGTATTTCAGCCTGAACCAAACCGGCGTGGCATGGGAAGCAGTAGTCCGCGCGCGCAATGCCGCGGCCTACGTGCCGAGTGAAATTCCCAACCCACAGATGGAACTGATTATCCTGTTGCCACAGGCGGAATGACCTGCACGCCTTCCTAACGCTTAAGGCTAATGCTTAAGGGCAAAGTAGAGGACTAGAGCCACCGCGATTACGAACAATCCCCCCAGAACACAGGCAATCAGGATCTTGGTGTTTGTCGAGATACCGGGAGGGCTTACCTGGGGTGCGGCGGGCATGGGTGGCGCTTGAGGCATGCCAGGAGCAGCAGGCATGTGATAAGAGGGCGGCTGGGGCGCCTGAAACTGCGGTGCCGCAGGGTAAGCAGGAGGCTTCGGCATGGGCGGCGGCGCCGGCGGCTTTATTGCCGGAGCGCCTGGCATGGGAGGTGGAGAGAAGCCGGTGGGCGGTTGCATGGCGTAGTGCGGCGCCGTTGGAGTTAAGCTCTGCGAGGCCGCGGGTGGCCTTGGAATTTCGAACATGCTCGTGTATTCGCCGGGTCCCTGCGCTGGCGGCGGAGGGGCTGCGGGCGCGGGAGCCGCTGGCGGCGCTGCCGTAGGAGGAGCCGCTGGCGCCTGCGATGGATGGAGGAACATCATCGTATATTCGCCCGGTCCGCTCTTGGCGGGTGCGGCTGGAGGAGGGGCAGGCTTGGGCGCCTCCAGGCTGGGGGCCACTGGTGCCGGCGTCTTATACGACTGCATCATTTGAGTGAACTCGCCGGGCTCCTTCTGGCCGAGCGAACCCGGGAGTGGTGAAGCAGGCCGAGTGGGACCGCCGGGAACCGAAGACCCAGCTCCTCCTGTCTTCGAACCTCCGGTCATGAACAACTGCGTGAACTCGCTCGGTCCAGACGGTTTCGCAGGAGAAGCAGGCGGCACGGCGGGAGTCCGATGAGTGGGTTCTCGGGAGCTCGATGCAGGCGGCGGAGCGGGGGCCGGGGGTTTGCCAAACAACGAATCAAATCCCGCTGCCTCGCCCCCGGTTGGCGCCTTTACAACCACTGTCGGCTGCGAACCTGGGTCGGTTTCCTCTTGCTGAGCTTTATGGGTTCCAGTAGCTCCTCCACCAAACATTTGCGTAAATTCGCTCATCCCGGCTTGAGGCGGCACTGAGGCGGGCGGTGTAGCAGGCTTGGAGGAGACGACGGGAGGAGCCGGGGGCGCTGCGGGCTTAACTGTTGATGGTGCAGAGGGCGGGCCGCTGGGGGGCGCTTGCTTTGCCTGCGGCGTGCTGAACATGCGTGTAAATTCGCTAGGACCACCCGTTTCCGCGCTTGGGGAAGCCACCGGTGCTGAAGGGGTCCGTACGGGCGGCGGAGGTGCAACGGGGCGATCTTTGGTCTCCTTGCCTAACGAAGAGAACATCTGCGTGAATTCGCCCGGCTCAGATGGCTCGCTGGGAGGCGATTGAGGTGTAACCGGGGGCCGACTGGGTGGAGGCGTCGCTGGCGCAGCAGGTTGACTAATCTTCGCCTTGCTTCCCCCGTAGAACATCTGCGTGAATTCGCCTGGACCGGGTTTCTCGCTAGGCGGAACGGTCGGCGGTCGGCTGGGTGGAGGGGCAGCCGGCGCAGCAGGTTGACTCACCTTCACCTTGCTTGTGCCGTAAAACATCTGCGTGAATCCACCGGAGCCGCTTTTCTCACTGGGTCGGGCGGGGGGGACCGTCGCCGGTTTGCTGGGGGGTGGCGGTGTAGACGGAGGCGGCGGCTCTGCCTTCTGCTTGCTCTGGCCGTAGAACATTTGAGTGAAGTGCCCGGCAGCGGGTTTCTCACTGGCCTGAGGAGGGGGCGGGCTCGGCGGCGGAGGGGGCAAAGGTGGAGCCGGACGAATATCGTTGCGGATATCAGTCGCTCCTAGTTCAAACGGAATACGTTTCAAAGTGCCCGGGGTGGCCGGTACACTAACCGAAGGTGCGGGTGGAGCCGCTTTGGGCGGAGGCGGTGGCGTTGGGGGAACAGTCGGCGCGGGCACACTTTTGCCCTCAAGAGCAAATGCCTTGGCGAATTCGTCTGCAGCAGCATCTTTTTTTTGTGCTTGCAAGGGCGGCGGAGAAATCGGCCGAATGGGCTCCGGAGGCTTGGCGACAGGTGGTCGCGGCTTGTGGCTCTCGTAAACCACCTCGGGACCGCGTGGAACAAGCATCGGCCTGTTCCTGCCCGCTGATTCCGCAATCAAATCAAGCCATGCACGGAGGTCCTGGCATTCCGGCACGTCTGCGGCGACAACAAAGATGCGGCCGCCCTCCTGCCCGATGGCTCGGAAGTGCTCTGTGCCAGGGTCCTTACCGGGAAGATAGCGGAAAAGAATGGAAGATAATGCCGGCTTGTCCGAGCCGGGCTGCGGAGGCAGAAGTTGGTGGAGAATCACGGGCTCTTCGGTGGAAACATCCACCGCCCGGAAGGTCATGGTTTCGCCTTCCCCCAGCATTGCTTCGATTCGATACTTTTCCAAAAAGCCCATAAGGCTGAAGTCTCCACCCGGTTAGTTCCTGATTCTACCATAAACAAGTCAATAAAGATTTGAGCTGAGGGGGCGGATTTTTCCATGGGACATCAAAGATGTGTCAACACATAATCAATCCAATCGCAGGCCATCGACAGGCTTTACAATTGAGATTGGACCTTGCAATTATGCCCCGGCAGGCCGGAAGATGTTATAATCAACCCGGCAAGTTGCAGGTGAAAACTCCAAGTCCAGAAAGGCTTTGGGTGCGAGGTGAGCAAGTCTTCCCTGTCACCCGCAGGACCACATCTGCATGCGGACCGGCAATGAGTTTCTGCCGGCGTGAAAGAGCGGTGCAATGGCCTCCATCTGCGAAGGTTAGGGGAGACGTGAGCGGAATACCTGCCCCATAAGAAAAAGCTGGAGGCTGCCGCGTCAACTCCATGAGGCAACTTTCAAAAGTCGTGTGGTCGGAAGGCATGCATCTCGGGCCGCACCACTTTCAAGTTCAGAGCCGCTTTTTCGAAGAGATCACGCATTTCGGGATTTCGAAATTGTGGTATGAGCCCTACGGACTTGTGGGGCTCGAGCTCGACGAACAAGCGTTGCGGAACGGCACAGTTTGCCTGGTGCACGCACGCGGCATTTTTCAGGACGGGTTGGCCTTCAACATGCCTGAAAGCGACCCGCTGCCCCCGCCTCGCGAGATTGCCGACCTTTTTCCTCCAACGCACGCAAGCCTGACCGTGCTTTTAGCGGTTCCACCCTTCCGGCTCGGCGCGCCGAATTGCGCGCTTACTGACCAGGACAAGAACGGCCGGACGCGTTTAATTGCTGAATCCCAGACTATTCCGGACGAGAACACGGGCTTTGACGAAAAGCCCTTAAAACTTGGACGCAAGAACATTCAAATCTTGCTTGACACGGAAGATCCTGGGGACATGCAGCTCCTGCCGATCGCCCGGATTCTCCGTGACGGTTCGGGAAATTACGTCTATGACGAAAGTTTCATTCCACCCTGTACTCAGATCAGCGCCAGCCCCACGCTGATGCAGATTGCCAAACGGTTGATCGAGATCCTGCAGGAAAAAAGCGCGACCATGTCGCTGGACAGCCGGTCAAGGGGGAAATTTCAAACGGGCTTTTCGGCGCAGGAGATCGGGCAGTTTTGGTTTCTGCACGCGCTCAATTCCTGCCTCGGGCCGCTGCGCCACCAGTTCTTCTCGAAGCGCGGGCACCCGGAGGAACTCTTTCTTGAGCTCGTGCGGCTGGGCGGAGCGCTTTGTACATTTTCGCTGGATTCTCATCCGCGAAACCTTCCCCTGTATAATCATATGGCTCTTGATGTGTGCTTTGCGGACGTGGAAAAGCACATCCGCGAGCATTTGGAACTCCTGGCCCCTTCGAATTGCCTCTTCATTCCGCTGCGATCCGTGGCCGACTATTTCTACGAAGGTGAGATCACGGACCAGCGGTGTTTGGACCGCGCGCGCTGGATGATCTCCGTTCATGCCGCGCTCGGCGATGCCGACGTCATCAACCGCACGCTGCAACTGGTGAAAGTATGCTCGGCGCAATTCGTTCCCCAATTGGTCAAGCGGGCGCTTCCCGGCATGGCCTTAACTCACGTCCCCGTGCCGCCCTCTGCCGTCGCCCGGCGGGTAGAATGCCAATATTTTTCAATCGGCCGCACCGGGCCGTGCTGGGATCACATCGTGCAAACTCGCCGCGTGGGAATTTATGTTCCGGGAGAAATTCCCGAACCGGAAATTGAATTGATTATTATTCTCGAATCCTGAGAGGCATGGCATGGGTGCGCAAATGAGTGGTGTTCCATCAGGGCCGGCAGGACGTTCAAACCTGGCGTTGATTTACCAGGAAATCCTCACGGTCATTACACGCTTTCGCTCCAACCGGCAGTCGGTGAAAGATGCCTTGTCATTTCGAAACCAGGTGAAGGGAGCCATCAGCAGCGCGGAAGCGGAAGCGGCGCGAAGAGGCTATGCCGCTGACGACGTGCGTCTGGCCACCTTCGCGGTGGTGGCGTTTCTGGATGAATCCATCCTCAACTCGAACAACCCTCTTTTCGCGGACTGGCCGCGCATGCCTTTGCAGGAGGAATTGTTCGGCACCCACCAGGCCGGAGAAATGTTTTTTAATTGCATCGACCGGCTGATGGCGAAAGGGGATTCGCCACAGAGCGTGGACGTGCTCGAGATTTTTGACCTTTGCCTCTGGCTGGGTTTCCGGGGGCGGTACAGCATGAGCGGCCAGGAAGCCGTGCGTTCCGTGGCGTCCACGGTGATGGAGAAGTTGCAGCATCTTCGGGGCAGGCCCGGCGCGCTGGCGCCGCATTGGATGCTCCCCAAAGACGCCCCGCGTCCTCCCGCCTCTGACCCCTGGGTTCGAGCTCTCCTCTTTTGCACATTGGGAGCGTTGCTGATTGCCATTGTGTTATTTGGCGGGTTCAAATTCGTGCTTATTTCGGGGGCTTCGGGATTGCATTCGATAGCCCCCGTTGCGCCCCATTAGGGAGTCTCCATGAAATCCCAGTTGAAATACTGGATTGCGTCGATTGTATTCATCTTGTGGCTGGTACTGGCCTGGTTTATTGCCAGATGGCTGCATTTGCAGGGGAGCAGCCTTTGGGTACTCCGCGGCGCCCTGGCCTTCATTGGGCTTATCGCGTTCGTCATTGTGACCTGGTGGTTCATCGTCAAGGATAAGGAACGCGCGCAAATGATGCCCGCCGGCGCGGCCGGAGGCGATGAAATTGACATCCTGATTCGCGAGGCGGAAACGCGCCTCCTGGCGTCGCAACTGGGCCGCAATGCTCGTGTGGGTAATTTGCCGCTCTACTTAATCCTCGGTGAGCCGGGGTCCGCCAAAACCAGCATTATGATCCACTCCGGGCTCGAGCCGGAATTGCTGGCCGGCCAAACCGTTCAGGACAAAGTCCCGATTCCCACGCGTACGGCAAACCTTTGGTACTCCCGGCAATACATCTTTGCGGAAGCCGGCGGTCCGATGTTGCAGGATCCCCCTAGGTGGACGAAATTCATAAAGAAGCTGGCTCCCCGCCAGCTTCACTCCGTGTTGGGAAAGGGCACACCCTCGCCCCGGGCCGCCGTGGTTTGCGTGGACAGCGAGACGTTCATGAAGCAAGGCGCCGCAGAAGCCGTGGCGGCCAGCAGCGAGCGCATCCGGACGCGCCTTCGTGAAATCTCCCAACTGCTGGGCATCAGCCTGCCGGTCTATGTGCTTTTCACGCGCGCCGATCGCCTGCAATTTTTCCTTGACTACGTCCGCAATTTCACCAATGACGAAGCTTCCCTGGTATTTGGCGCGACGCTCCCCATGGTGACCTATGCCACCGGCGTCTATGCCGAGCAGGAGAGCGCCAGAATTTCAGCCGA
>JASHTO010000506.1 GCA_030040515.1 Terriglobia bacterium | reverse complement strand
CACTTCCCTCTCCGCCTGCTCGAACACCTGATAGGGGCTGCGCTCGTTTGAGGCGGCTTCCGACGCTGCGGCAGCCGAAGGAGATGCGGTGTCATCCACGGAAAAGGGCTCACGCCAGTGCCGCCGAATCCAGCTCCGGCGATGGTTCGAAGCTTCGTGCACGGCGATGCGGTAGATCCACGTTCGCAATGTGCTGTCGCCGTTAAATCCCTTGATGCCCTTGAAGACTTTCACAAAAACGTCTTGCAGAACGTCCGAGGCATCCGCGGCGTTTTCAACAATGTGCGAAACCAGGTTGTAGACGGGATTCTGATAAACCGCCAAAAGGTAGGCAAACGCAGGCTCCGAGCCCGCCCGAAGTTCGGCCACAAAAGCCGCTTCTCCGTTCACCACCGGCAAGGTCTGCTCGAGCGCGACGCTCACTGACCGGGCAATGCCCATAACAGCCTCAGGATATCAGTACCGGATTCGAACTTCAATACTGCCTCTGCGGTTCTTCCGCCTCTGATTAGAATGACACCGCGCCCGAAAGGTTTGTTCCAAAAAGTTGCCGGGCTAGAGATAAGATTTTCCTCGGGAAGGCGGTTGGTCAACTGGCCGGCCCGCCGGAGACCGACCGGATGGCCAGGCCCGGAGTGCCGGTCACTGAACCCGGGCGACCCAGACTCTGGCCGCCGCGGCTTCGCCCAGATTAATCGTTTTCTTCTTCAAGCGTAGGGATAGGGTCCGGTCAACGTTGCGATTGAGCACCTTCAACTCAGCTCCGGGCCGAATTCCCAGCCGGTCAAAATATTCCAGCAGCGTGCGATCCCGTTCGTGCATGCTTTGCACCCGAACGGAGGATTGCGGCGCAGCTTCCCAGAGCGGGAAGAGGCCCAGCCTGCGCCGCTCCTGGACGCTCTTGTTGATCAGGTTGCCGTGCGGACACGCGCCATTCCGCCCAAGCTTCTCCACCAGGCGCCGCTCGACGTCTTCGGAAATCGAGTGTTCCCACCGCTCCGCCTCATCGTGCACCTTATACCATTCAATTCCCAGCATCTCGTGGAGCATTCGTTCCACCAGATGATGGCGGAGCCGCAGCTTGTCGGAAATCCCGCGTCCGGCTTTGGTCAGGGTGATTCGCCCCTGGCGATCGACTTCCACCAGCTTATCGCGCCGCAGACGCCGCAACGCAAGCGCGACAGCCGGAGGGGTGACGTTCAACCACCGGGCAATGGTGGCCGCAATGACGCTGCCCTCCTCGGACTCCGCCTCGGCAATCGCTTTGAGATAGTCTTCCTTGGATATGGTGAGTTCCACGCTCCGCACCTCGGCCGCACTTCCGGCTTCTCCATCATGCCAGTGTTCCCCCGGCGAAACAACCACGATCCGATACGCCCCTTCGGTGTGTCTTTGAAATTGTTGTTGACTTCACATTACTGAATAGTATTAACTATAGTTTACTTAAAATAACAATGTGAGGTAAATATGATTTTCAGAACACCCCGCCCGGTCCTGCCTGCTGAAAAATACACTTTGAACACCTCGCGCATCGTCGCCGCCGCAGTTCTGCTCGCCAGTGTGGAAATCCTGTGCGCGCCGCCCGCAAGGGCGCAGGGAGAAACCACCAGCGCCATCCTGGGACAAGTGACCGACGCAACCGGCGCCGCGATTCCGGGCACTACCGTCATCATCACCAGCCAGGAAACAGGATTGCAGCGCTCAGCGCGCACCGACGGGCAGGGCCGCTTCAATTTTCCTCAGCTTTCTCCTGGCCGATATTCCGTCCGCGCGGAGGCGGCGGGATTCGCCCCCCGGCAGAATGACAATGTCTTCTCCGGTTTGGGCGAAAAGCAAACGGTGAACTTTATCCTGAGCGTGGCGGAATCCCGGCAAACCATTGAAGTGGCCGCAACGCCGCCGATTCTCAATCCGGAAAATGCCAACACCTCGACAAATTTGAATGCCCCGGCCCTCGAAAATCTTCCCAACCCCGGCGGCGACCTCACCTATCCGTTGCAATTCGCTCCCGGAGCGCTCATCAACACTGCGGGCAGTAGTAATGATTTTGTGGGCGGCTCGAACGGATACGGCAACGTCGAGTTCAATGGACTGCCCGCGCTCTCCAACGGTTACATTGTTGACGGCCTCGAGACTAACGATCCGCTGACGAACCTCAACAGCGGCCTTTCCACCAACCTCGTCCTGGGACTCAATTCCATTTCGGAAGTTACCGTGAACACGCTCTCCTACTCGGTCGACCAGGGCCGGTATGGCGCCTCACAGATAAACTACGTCACCAAGTCCGGCAGCAACAGCTTTCACGGAAATTTTTATGAGATCTGGAATGGTTCGGTCCTGAACGCCGCGGATTTCTTTACCAACTCGACGCCCGGCAATCGCAAGCCGCGGTCCACCGTGAATCATTTCGGCGGCAGCCTGGGCGGGCCGATTCGGAGCGACAAGCTGTTTTTCTTTTTTGACAGCGAGTGGATGCGCATCGCGCTTCCCATCGTGACGCCGACCGTCGTGCCGACCGTGGCGTTTCAGAGCTACCTGCTTCAGCAGCTTCCACTGGGTGGTACGGACGCGCTGACCGGCGCGGTTTATCCCGCCGCGCCGCAGATGATCCCGTTCTATCAGAAAATGTTCGCGCTCTACGGAAACACCCAGGGCACGCCGCTGGCGGTTTTGGGATGCCCAGTCAATTCCGGCGGCAGTGGCAACACCGCCAGCCCCCCAAACGGCGACGGATGCGCGAGCCGGCAGATTGTTTCTAAATCGAGCGACGACCACGAGCAGGTGCAGACGGCGAGAATCGATTACAATCTGAGCAACGCCGACACGGTTTGGGCACGCTTCCAGTCGGACACGGGCTTGCAGGCCGCCTACACGGATCCGGTCAATGCCATTTTCAATGCGGTCTCCCCGCAGCCGCTTTACTCCGTGGCCGCCGGCCACACCCATATTTTTTCGCAGCACCTCGTGAATTTCTTCAACCCCGGCTTTTCCTGGTATTCCAGCCTCTTCGCTCCAAACGATTTCGCCAAAACCCTCGCGGCATTTCCCATGGTTTTGCAGGGCAGCGGCGCCAACGCTCCCTTTACGCCGCTCGGAGGTCTCGACAACGCATGGCTGCAAGGCCGGCGGGCATCGCGCTACTTCATCAACGACAATTTGGCGTGGAGCCGCGGCCCGCACGAATTCCGCTTTGGGACCAACACGCGAATCTTCCGTTTGAACGATTACGATTTTGGCGAAGGGACGGTGCCCACGGTCACCTACGCCACTCTGCCGCAATTCATTTACGGCGTAGCGTCTACGGCGACGGAAACTTTTCCGTTGGCTGCAAATGAGCCGTTCAATTTTCTGAACCTCGACCTTTACGCGCAGGACACCTGGAAACTCTCCTCGAAGCTGACTTGGACAGCGGGCATTCGCGACACGTTCAATTCCAACCCGCGAAATCCTCATCATGAAATCGCGCGGCTGCCGGGCTCATTTGGCGCCATCGCGCACGACGCCAATCAGCCGCTCAGTGCCACGATTCAAACCGGACTCGGCAATGCGTTCCCATCCACGCCGCTTGCGATTTTGCAGCCCCGCACCGCGCTGGCCTGGCAGGCAGCGCCCAACACCGTGGTGCGCGCCGGCTTCGGCGTGTTCAGCGACCTTTTGCCGGGCAGCATCGCGGACCTGGTGGGCGCGGATCCGCCTTATGTCCGAACCTTTCAAGGGGGAGTTCTGGGAACCGCAGGCGGCACGGCGCTCGCACCCGGCGTGCCCGCCAGTGCCGTCGACGCCGCAGCGGCCGCGAATCAGGCGTTCAGCACGGGATTTGTGCAAAGCTGGCTTTCGTGCGCGTCGCCGGAATCAAATCCCGCAGCGTGTCTGCCGCCCGTCGCCATGACCGCCGTGCCCGACGGTGTGCTTCGCGCGCCTTACGACCTGCAATGGAGCCTTGCGCTCGAACATCAGGTGGGCAGCACCGCAAACCTTCGCGCTCAATACGTCGGCACGCGCGCCGTGGATCAACCCTATTTGACGCAAGTGAACGGCTATCAAACCGTTTGCGCGGGCTGCTTCGCTCCTTTCCCTTACCTGCGACCACCCGACGCGCGATTTGCCGCCGTGACGCAACTTTCCACAGGCGCCAACAGTCATTATCACGGCCTTCAGTTGACGGCGATGAAGCGCGCGGGCCACGGCCTTTCCGGGCAGATCGATTACACGTTCAGCCGATGCATGGACGAAGTTTCAAACGGAGGGTTTCTCCAGTTTTCAGCGGGAGGAATTCTCTCGCCGTTGCCGGGCGAACTCTGGCGGAACTACGGCCCCTGCGATTACGACATTCGGAACAATCTGAACGGCCATTATGTTTATCAATTGCCGCTCAAAGTCCGCAACCGGCGGTTGGGTTATGAACTCAACGGCTGGCAGATTTCCGGAACAGTGTTCTGGCATAGTGGAGTTCCCTTCTCCGTCCTCAGCACGCCCTATTCGGCGAACGG
>JASHTO010000505.1 GCA_030040515.1 Terriglobia bacterium | reverse complement strand
ACATCGCCCTGGTAACCCAGGCTCTTCCCTATCTTCCCTGTCAGGATGGTTTTCGCCTGATTGGCGCCAACCTGCTGCGCTGCCTTTCCCGGCGCCACCAAGTCGATCTGATTTCACTTCTGAGGGAGGACGATTACAACCATCTGGGGTGGGCGCGAAAACATTGCGCCACGCTCGACGTCATTCCCGTTCAGGAGAGCAAGACAGTCCTGACGCCATTCACGCTTTTCAGCACCTATGCGTGGGGAAAACCGCTGCGCTATCGCCGCCGGTTTTCCGAAATGTTCTCGCAGGGAATTCAATCCCGCCAATGGGACGTCCTGCACGTGGAAGGAAGTTATGCCGGCGGCCTGATTCCCGGTAAGCTTTCCCTTCCCCGCGTGCTCTCCTTGCACGACTCCTGGAAACTGCGCTGCCAGCAGATGGCGGCTTGCGGGGCATCGTGGCGCGAACGGCTTCGTTTTCGTCTCCTGAACCAAATCGAAGGGCGCTACGAGCGGCTGGTGTATCCGCGCTTTGATTGCTGCGTCGTTGTGTCAGACGCCGACGCCCGCGCCATTCGCCAGACCGCCCCGCTCGCCCAGGTGGGCGTCGTTTCCAACGGCATCAATACGGAATACTTTCACCCCAGCCCCGGAGTGAATGGCCACTCCACCCTGGTGTTTCACGGCAATTTGGAGTACGCGCCCAACGTCCAGGCGGCGGTGGAATTCGCCCGCGGGATTTTTCCCCTCATCCGGGGGCAGATTTCCCAGGCGGTGTTTCATCTGGTGGGCGCGAGGCCCGTGCAGCAGATTCGCGACCTCGCTTCCCTGCCCGGAATCAAGCTCTCCGCCAATCTTCCCGACCTGCGAACCGCCCTCTGCAACTCCCGCGTTTACGTCTGCCCGTTGCGATTCGGAACGGGGGTGAAAAACAAATTGCTGGAAGCCATGGCGCTCGGCCTGCCCATCATTGCCTACCCGGAGGCGGTGCGGGGAATCAACTGCATTCCCGGGAAGCACTTGCTGGTGGCGGAAGATCGCGAGGAGTTCGCCCGCCTGGCGCTCGATCTCCTGAATTGCCCGCAACAGGGAGAGGAAATCGGGAAGGCGGCGCGCCAGCACGTGGTGGAAAACTACAGTTGGGAATCCCGGGCCGAGGAATTTGAGAGGGTCTATGCCCGCGCGATGGAGAGCCGGAAGAAACGCATCGGCCTCGAAGGCCCTTCCCGGCGACGCAGGGGAATCGAGGGTTCCGGGACCGGGCCGGTGAAGGGGCTGGCACGGTGACCGGGGCCGCCAACGGCCGGATCGCGCAGCGGCGCTCGATGAGCGCCAAGCCGCACGAAACGTGAACTGCGAGGTAAGCGAAAAATGGAATTACTGAGGACTTCAAAAAGTAATCATCCTCCGGCAAAGCCGGGGAGGCCGCGAAAAATTCGTACCATGCAGGCACATCGTAGGGGCAACCCTTGTGGTTGCCCGGGGGCGGCCACGACCCGTCGCCCGAAGGCTTTGGGCCGCAGGGCGAGGGCCGCCCCTACATAATTTTCACACCTTCGGGGGCTTGAAACTCTCAGCAAGAAGGTGCAAAGGATGAAAACCAACCATACTGCTGCCAAATCTGAAATCGCAATGGCCAGGAGGCCGGTTCTGGTAGTGGGGATCGGGGGGCCCACAGCCTCCGGAAAAACCTCATTGGCGAAGATACTGGCGGAAAAATACCGGGAGATGGGTGTCTGCCTGATGGACCAGGACTCCTACTACCTGGATCGTGGTCACCTTACCTCTAAACAGCGCGAGGCGGTGAATTACGACGAGCCCTACGCCATCGATCACAACCTTTTTCGCAGTCATCTCGAATCACTTCTCATCGGACAGGTTGTGGAGAAGCCGGTCTACGATTTTGTGACGCATACGCGAACGCGGCGGTTCCAAATGCTCCGTCCGCAAGGCCTGATTATCCTGGAAGGAATTCACTGCTTTTGGGACGGCCGGGCTCGCGCCCTGATGGGATTGAAAGTCTATGTTGACGCTGACCCTGACTTGAGGTTTATCCGCCGGCTCCAGCGGGATATGGGCGAACGCGGGCGCTCCACGGAATCCGTGATTGCCCAGTATGTGAATACGGTTCGCCCCATGCAAAAACGCTACGTTGAGCCGTTCAAAGACCGCGCCGATTTGGTGGTGAAAACCACAGAGTCTTTGGGGAGAGCTGCCGGGGAGTTGATTCACGCCGTCGCCGAGCATTTCAGCGTGCGCTTCCCCCGCAGCAAAATGCTGGTGGCTTGAGGGAAGGGAGGATTCGGCAAGGGAGATTTCCGCGGTGCGGCCGTGCCGCAACAAAGAAAGGGCTCTCACCACAGAGCGCACCGAGCTTCACAGAGAAAAACTTCTCTGGGGTTCTCCATGTCCTCTGGGGTGAGCGCCGTTCTTTGGCAGTAAACGGCAAAGGGTTTCTGTTGAGAAGCACAGGGAGGTCAATTGAATAATCTTCGCAACGCGAGAAGAAGATGAACGTTGGTGTTACAGGAAATCGAGGGACCGACCGGCGCGGGCGCGCCGGGTGGCTGGGGGTGGGCGTCTTGGCGGGCCTGGTTCTGGCGCTTTATGGACCCGTTCTCAAGTTGCTTGTCCTGCAATGGTGGCAGGATCCGAACTATTGCCACGGGTTCCTGGTTCCAATCTTCGCCGGCTACGTCCTGTGGCGAAATCGCCGCAAATGGCAGGGCGTGCCTTCCGAACCCTCCAATTCCGGCCTGGCGATCATGCTCCTCGCCCTCGCCATGCTGGCGGCAGGCACGCTGGGGGCGGAGTTGTTCGTCAGCCGCGTCTCATTGCTCGTCCTGATCGTGGGACTGACGGTGTTTTTTCGAGGCTGGCCGACGCTTAAGGCCGTCAGCTTCCCGGTGGGCTACCTGTTCTTCATGATTCCACTGCCCACCATCATTTTTTTTCAAATCGCCCTTCCCTTGCAGTTGGTGGCGTCGCGCTTCGCGGAGACTTGTCTGGACCTTCTTCAGGTTCCCGCACTCCGGCAGGGAAACTTGCTCATCCTTCCCAATACGACGTTGCAGGTGGCGGAGGCATGCAGCGGCATCCGGTCTCTTATAACCCTGGTGGCGCTGGCGGTGGCCTATGGTTATCTTGTGGAGAGGGCCCGCTGGAAACAGCTCGCGCTGGTTGGTCTGATGCTCCCCCTTGCGGTAATTACCAACGGCCTGCGGCTGACGGCCACGGGCATGCTGACCTATCTCTCCGGACAGAAAATGGCCGAGGGCCTCTTCCATATCTTCCTGGGTTGGGTGGTGTTCCTGATCGCCGTGGGCTGCGTTTTGGCCGCGCACAAGGGACTGAGCATGATCGGAGGGACGCAGGAGGCTAACTCTTGTTAGCGCTCTATATTTCGTTGCGCTTCGAAAGTAAGTATCTCGCGGCAGAGCCGGGGACTTTGAAATGCTCAGCTCCTCAAAGGGGCCTGGAAAAACCCCTCACCCGGCCTCCTCCGTCGGCCACCCTCTCCCCCTGGAGAGGGAAAACATTTCTTTGGCGCGCTCGCGTGCTGAAAGATTCTCCCTCTCCCCTCGAAGAGGGAAAACATATTTTTGGCGCGTTTGCGCGGTAAAAGATTTTCCCTCTCCCGCGGGGAGAGGGTGGCTCGCAACCGGCGTACTCATCAGCCGGGGCGAGTCGGGTGAGGGGTCTTTTCGGGGGGCCAGGAAATCGTTCTTCAGGAACTCCCAGGCTTTTGTCGCCATGTCTGCAAAGCCGGGGGATCTCTCAACGGAGTAGACGAGGTTCCAGACCATGATCGACATGACGCGCAGACTCCTGGCAACCGTGGTTCTCCTTTTGGGAGGAATCCTGGTCGTCCACGCGCCCGGCGGGACGGAGCAACTGCCTCCTCGCCAGCCCCTCGACCGTCTTCCCTTCCAACTCGGCGGGTGGCGGGGAGGCGATGACCCCATCGAGAAACGAATTGTCGAAGCGGTTGGCGTTGACGACTACCTCAGCCGCGTCTATCGCGATCCCTCGGGCAACGCCGTGCAAATTTACATCGGCTATTACAAAAGCCAGAAAACCGGGGACACATTTCATTCGCCAAAGAACTGCCTGCCCGGCGGAGGATGGCTGCCCGTGAGTTCAGAGACCCTCACCTTCAGCCCCGCGCCCGGCGAGCGGGTGGCAGCCAACGAATATGTCGTGGAGAAGGGATTGGATAGTGATCTGGTGATTTACTGGTACCAGCTTCAAGGCCGCGCGGTGGAGAGCGAGTATTGGGCCAAGGTGTGGATGGTCATCGATGCCATGACCCGCCATCGGACCGATGGAGCTCTGGTCCGAATCTGCGTGCCCATGACGCGGGGCAAGACGGCGGCCATCGACCAAGGTGTGGCCCTTGCGCGGCTGATATACCCGCGCCTGGCGGACTTTGTGCCGGATTAGTAGCGGCGGTCTCCGACCGTCGCTTTCGGCGCTCATCGAGCGCCGCTACAAAGGAGGGCAGGAAACATGAAGGTGCAGGAATCGGTATTGCGGGTCTTAATTCTGGCGGCGTGCGCCATGTCGGTGGCATGTTCCGGCAATCCGCTTCGCAGCAAGGAGAGCTACCTCCAGCGCGGACAGGCTTACCTGAGCGCCG
>JASHTO010000504.1 GCA_030040515.1 Terriglobia bacterium | reverse complement strand
GGCCGGATGGCGGACCTGCTGCGCTTATCGGCGTTTGAAGGGTCGCAAGTTCGCGGCGAAACGCTTCCCCTGGATGCGCAGTCAGCAACGCGCGGCAAGCTCGGCCTGACTCTTCGGGTTCCCTGCGGTGTGGTGGCAGCGATCAGCCCGTTTAACTACCCAATTCTGCTGGTCATACACAAGGTGGGACCCGCCCTCGCCGCCGGCAACAGCGTCCTTCTTAAGCCCGCCACTTCGACGCCGCTTTCGGCGCTGAAAATGACACAAGTGTTTCTTGAGGCAGGACTGCCGGAAAACGCTTTGCAATGCATCACCGGATCCGGCGGCAGAATCGGTCCGGCGCTATGCGGCGACTCTCGGGTTCGAAAAATCAGCTTTACGGGCAGCACCGCAGTCGGAGAAATGATTGCCAAAACGGCGGGCGTAAAGAAGCTTTCTCTGGAGCTCGGATCAAACTGCCCGCTGGTGGTTTTGCCTGACGCCGACATCAGCAAGGTTGCTGAGGCCACGGCGGTGGGCGGTTACGTTAACGCCGGCCAGGTCTGCATCTCCACCCAACGGGTATTGGTTCACCAAAAAGTCTACGCCGATTTCCTGGACGCTCTCAAGCCGCGGGTCGAAGCCATCAAGGTGGGCGACCCTCTGAAAGAAGACTCCAAGCTGAGCGCCATGATTTCCGTCAAAGACGCGGAGCGCGTGGAGTCCTGGATCTCCGAGGCTGTGGGAAGCGGCGCGCGCGTGGTAACGGGGGGAAAGCGGGAAGGCGCCATCGTTTCTCCAACGATTGTGGCTGACGTAAAGCCGGAAATGCGAATCTCCTGCGAAGAACTTTTTGGCCCGGCTGTCGCCGTTACTCCTGTGAAGTCAGTAGAAGAAGCGATCGCCCTGGCCAACGACAGTCACTACGGCCTGGGGGCGGGCATCTTCACGCGCGACATCAATTCCGCTCTGCGGTTTGCGCGCGAGGTCCAAAGTGGTACCATCCAAATTAATTGGACTCCCTTGTGGCGCGCTGACCTGATGCCCTACGGAGGCTTTAAGGGCAGTGGCATCGGCCGGGAAGGGCCGCGTTACGCCGTTGAGGAGATGACCGAAATGAAGACTATAGTTTTTCACGGAATTGAGGGCTGAAGAACCCGGGGAACTTTGCAGAGGAGCCGGTCCAAATGGCAGCAAGAGGGCGAAGCACCCAATCGATTCGCTTGACCATGGCACAAGCTCTGGTCAAGTATTTGTCCAACCAATACAGCGAGCGGGATGGCACGCAGCAACGCTTGATCCCGGCGATCTTTGGAATCTTCGGGCACGGTAATGTCTCGGGATTAGGCCAGGCGCTCTATGAATATGGACAAGGCCTGCCCTATTACCAGCCGTGCAACGAACAGTCGATGGTTCACACCGCCTCGGGATTCGCCAAGGCCAACCATCGTTTGGCAACGCTGGCGTGCGCGGCTTCGATTGGGCCAGGATCGACGAACATGATTACCGGCGCCGCCGTCGCCACCGTAAATCGCTTGCCCGTCCTGTTGCTTCCTGCGGACTACTACGCCACGCGCCACCAGGGGCCGGTGCTCCAGCAATTGGAACACCCCATCTCCTCCGACGCGAGCGTCAACGACTGTTTCCGCCCCGTCAGCCGCTTCTTCGATCGCATTTCCCGTCCGGAGCAATTGCTGACGGCGTTGCCGGAGGCGATGCGGGTGTTGACGGATCCGGCGGAAACCGGCGCGGTGACGGTTGCCTTGCCCCAGGATGTCCAGGCGCACGCTTATGATTATCCCGCGCACTTCTTTGAGAAGCGCGCCTGGGTCATCGAGCGAAGGCCGCCGATTGCCTCGCGGATTGGTGAGGCGATGGCACTTCTGAAGCGCGCGAAGCGCCCGATGATCATCGCCGGCGGGGGCGTGCTTTATTCTCAAGCGCGCCAGGAACTCCAGGCATTCTCGGAGGAGTTCGGTATCCCGGTGGGAGAAACCCTGGCCGGCAAAGGCGCCGTCTCCGGGGATTCTCCAATGTGTTTGGGGGGATTCGGTGTGACCGGCAATCCCGCAGCAGGAAAAATGGGGAGTCAGGCGGACCTAGTGATCGGTGTGGGAACACGTTTGACCGATTTCTCAACGGGTTCGCAGTCGGTCTTTAACCACCCCGATGTGAAATTCATCGGCATCAACGTTTGCTCGCACGATGCGTTCAAGGAAGGCGCGTTGCCGATCATCGCCGATGCGCGTGAGGCATTGCGAGCATTGTCCCGGGCAGCAGGCAAGGCGGGCGTGAAAGCCCATTCCGGCTATCTCGCGGAAATCAAGAAGGTGAAAGAGGATTGGGCAAAAGTGCTGGCGAAGAAAGTCTTCCACCCGACGCCGGGAGAAATCATGAGCCAGGGTGAGGTGATTGGAATCCTCAACGAAGCGGCCGAGGTTGGCGACTCCGTGGTGGTGGCGGCGGGAAGCCCGCCGGCGGACTTTCACAAGTTGTGGAATGTCGGCGCCGGGAAATCGTGCCTGATTGAATTCGGCTTTTCCTGCATGGCATGGGAGATCCCCGCTGGTCTGGGCGTGCGCATGAACCAGCCGAATGGCGAGGTATTCGTCTTCATCGGCGATGGTACTTACCTTATGAATCCCACGGAACTGGTCACCGCTGCCCAGGAGAATCTCAAGATCACGGTGATCGTCTCTGAAAATCATGGCTTCCAGTGCATCCGCGACCTTCAATTGGCCCGATCGGGGCATAGTTTCGGCAATGAGTTCCGCCTGCGGACCCCCCAGACGCATCGCCTGGAAGGTGAATTTGTTCGAATCGACTTTGCCGGAAACGCTGAAAGCCTGGGAGCACGTGCCTGGCACGTCACCAGGCCGGAGGAATTTCGCACCGCGCTGCGGGAGGCGCGGGAAGAAACATGCGCTTGCGTCATTGTCGTGGAAACGGAAAAATACCATTTTCCGCCCGGCTCCGGCGTTTGGTGGGATGTCGCGGTTGCTGAGGCCTCGCATGATCCCGTCACGAAAAAGCTCCGAAAGATATACGAGTCAGGCCGAGCGAAACTCCAAAAGTTCCATTATTAAGTTTTGCAAAACATGAAATGGATCCGTCAGCGCGTGCTGGGTGGCGAATTGATGGCGGGGACGTTTCTCAACCTGGGATCAAGTTTAACCGCGGAGATGGCCGGACAGGCGGGGTTCGACTGGGTCCTGATCGACCTCGAGCACGGGGGCGGTGACCGGCAGGAATTGCTCCTGCAAACCCAGGCGCTGGAGAGTTCGCCGGCGGGCACGGTAGTGCGAATTCCCTGGAACGACCCCGTGATCGTCAAGCGCGTGCTGGACCTGGGCGTTTCGGGAATCATGGTGCCTTACGTGCAATCGCCCGAGGAGGCGCGGAAGGCGGTGGCGGCCATGCGTTACCCGCCGGCGGGCGTCCGCGGTGTCGCCGCCATGAATCGCGCGTGCGATTTCGGTCCGGGCTTCGACGAATACTTCCAGGCGGCCAATTCGAACTTGCTGACGGTCGTCCAAATCGAGACGGGCGCCGCA
>JASHTO010000503.1 GCA_030040515.1 Terriglobia bacterium | reverse complement strand
GCGTATTCCGCTTCCAAGTTCACACTCGAAGCGCTCACGGACTCGCTGCGCCTGGAACTGCGCCCGTGGAAGATTCACGTCTCGATTGTTGAGCCGGGATTCATTCAGACTCCCATCGTGAGCAAAGCCATGGCCGCCGCGGACGCCCTCCGGGAGCAGCTTCCTGCCGAGGCCCTTCAGTTGTATGGACCGGCTCTGCGCGCGTTCCGCCAAGGCATTGAAGCGGAGGCCGCCAGAGGAGCACCCACCGACGTGGTGGTGAAAGCCGTGGTCCACGCGCTCACCGCCCGTCGCCCGCGCACAAGGTATGTGGTGGGCAACCAATCGGGCCTTCAAATCAAGTTCTTCCGCGCTCTGCCGGACCGCTGGCGCGACGCCTTGATCGTCAGGCGACTGGGGATAAAGTAGGAGATCACTCATGCCTCTCTATTTTTCCGCCCACACCACGGCTTGCCTTACCAAGCAAGCTTTGAGAGAGTTGATGCTCAATATTGTGAATACCCGGGAGGTTAAGGTACGACGCTGCCTCGCCAGCCAGATTGGCGGCCGGCTGCTGACGGAAATCGAAGCGCCGGACCAGCTCACCCTGGAGAAGTTCTTCGAATCCCGGCTGGTTAAGTATGAATGGATCATGCGCATCGATCTGGACGTGCAAGACGGCGCTCTGACCGAATACTGAGGATGGCTGATGACAATTTCCGACCTTCTGTTCGGCAAGCCTCTCCGCTCCTCCGAAGAAGCGGGAGAGAAGCTGGGCGCCGTCGGCGGCCTCTCCGTCTTTGGCCTTGACGCCCTTAGCTCCGCCGCCTACGGACCGGAGGCGGCGCTCACCCTGATGATTCCGCTGGCCGCGGCGGGAATTGCCTACATTGTTCCCATCACCACCTGCATTGTCATTCTCCTTGCCATCGTCTACTTCTCTTACCGCCAGACCATCGAGGCATATCCCTCCGGCGGTGGGTCCTACACCGTAGCTCGTGAGAATTTGGGCACCTTTGCTGGGCTGCTGGCGGCCGCTGCGCTGATGATCGATTACATTCTGACCGCGGCGGTGGGGATTTCTGCCGGCGTCGGCGCGCTAGTTTCCGCTGTGCCGTCGCTCGAGCCGCACACGCTGATGATTTGTCTCCTGATCCTGGTGATTATCACGCTGGTGAATCTGCGCGGTGTTCGCGAAACGGGCGCGGTGTTCATCCTCCCCACCTACGCGTTCATTGGGACTCTGCTCTTTACCATCCTGCTCGGCATGGTGAAGATGCTGGCGACGGGTGGCCATCCCGTGCCCGTGGTTGCTCCGCCGGTTTTGCCCCTGACCGCGGCGGTGGCTGGCCCCTGGCTCTTGCTGAAGGCCTTCTCCAGCGGCTGTACGGCCATGACCGGCGTGGAGGCGGTGAGCAACGGCGTGCAAGCCTTCCGCGAGCCGGTGGTGAAGTCCGCGCAGCGCGCCCTGACCGCCATCATTGCGATTCTCATCGTCATGCTGGTGGGGATCGCCTATCTGGTCAGCTCCTACAAGATCGGCGCCACCAACCCGGGGCAGGCCGGATATCAAAGCGTCCTTTCCCTCCTGACCTTGGCGGTGATCGGGCCCGGCGCCTTTTACTATTTCACCATGGGCTCCGTGCTTCTGGTGCTGGCGCTTTCGGCCAACACGGCGTTTGCGGACTTCCCGCGCTTGTGCCGCGCCGTGGCCGAGGACCGCTTTCTTCCCCACGGATTCGTCACCCGCGGCAGGCGTCTGGTGTATACGCAGGGAATCGGCGTGCTGGCCCTCTTGTGCGGAGCATTGCTGATCCTGTTCGGCGGAGTTACTGACCGGCTGATTCCGCTGTATGCGGTCGGTGCTTTCCTGGCGTTCACGCTGTCGCAAGCCGGCATGGTGGCGCACTGGATTCGCAAGGGCGGGAAAGGATCGCACCGCAGCATCTTCGTGAACGGACTCGGCGCCTTTGCCACCGCCACAACCGTCCTGGTGGTGGCAGTTGCCAAATTTGTGGAAGGGGCCTGGATGACGGTGCTGCTGATTCCCACCCTCATGTTGGTCATGGTCGCGGTTCGCAGGCATTATCGCCAGGTTGAAGAGGAGATTGCGCAGGACCCGCCGCTGGATTTGAGCAACCTTCAGCGGCCGATGGTGGTGGTCCCCATACTCTTCTGGAACCGCGTCACCCAAAAGGCCCTGCGCATCGCCCTGGCGATGTCCAGCGACGTCGAAGTCGTCCACGTTGCCTGCGATAAGGATGCGGACAATGTTCATGAAACCTGGAACCGCTATGTCCCCGCCCCAACAAATCCGGCGGACCGGCCGACGCCGCGCCTCGTGGTGCTGCCGTCCCCTTATCGCTTCGTCATCACCCCGATTGTCGAATACATTTTAGATCTGGAACACCGCCACCCGGACCGACAGGTGGCGGTCCTGATTCCGGAGTTGGTGGAAAACCATTGGTATCACTATGTTCTGCACAATCAACGCGCCGAATTGCTCCGCGCCCGGCTATTGGCCAAAGGGAGCCAGAAGATGATCCTCGTCAGTGTTCCGTGGCATCTCACGGTTTGAGTGTGGAGCGACGGCCATTGTGGATTGGAGTACCCTATTTCGAGGTGCGATCATGACTGTCTTTCGGACCTATCGTTTGCCATGCGGTGCGCGAGGGTGCGTCCTATTCCTCGCCCTCGCGTCCCTGGCTTGCAGCAGTCTCCGCGGCCAGGTTCCCGAATACGCGGGCGCCGATCCTCTGGCAGCAACTTCCGGCAAGGAAACTGCGGTCCTTGCGGGTGGATGCTTCTGGGGCGTCGATGCGGTATTCCGGCACGTGCGGGGCGTGAAGCAGGTTGTCTCGGGCTATTCCGGTGGAGCAGCTTCGACGGCGGAATATGAAGAGGTCAGCACGGGGCGTACCGGCCATGCCGAGTCCGTAAAAGTCATCTTCGACCCTTCGAAAGTTTCATTCGCCCAGTTGTTGCGGATCTTCTTCTCCGTCGCCACCGATCCCACGCAGTTGAACCGCCAGGGTCCGGACGTGGGAACGCAGTACCGTTCCGTGATCTTCTACGCCGATGATGCCCAGAAGCAGATCGCGCTCGATTACATTCAACAACTAAACAAGGCCGGAGTTTTCTCCGGCCCCATCGTTACCCAGGTGGTTCCGCTCAACCATTTCTACTCCGCTGAGGAATACCATCAGGATTATCTGGCGCAAAATCTCGATAATCCCTACATCATTTACAACGACCTCCCCAAGCTGCACGCGCTGAAGAAGGAATTCCCCGGGCTGTATAAGCCTTAGGGCGCATTCTCAACTTCCTGTCCCCCAACCGGTGATGGCTTGCCGGTCAGGGATGTTCGGCGTTTCCGGCGAGAGCGGTGCTGTGCTGAATGAAACCGGCAATCGGGCTCTCGCCGTCGCGAACAATCACATATTCATCTGGGGTAAGGTCCACCCTTTGAGTCTTCACGGTGCTCAGGGCGTCGTTGCCCGCCACGATCAGCACCATGTGCGCGGCGTCGAGCGGGTTCTGTGCGGCCAGAATCAAGCCTTCACGCTCGGAGGCGTGGACTTTGCCGTCGATCGTGAAGGCCGCTCCGTCATATTTCAGCCCGAGCTTTTCAGACCAAAGAGCCAGCGCCGAGTTTGCCTCCGGGCGGCCCACAAACACCACATCGCGGTGGCGAAGCAGGTCGTCCGTAGCTTCGAAGTCCTTGTAAATTGGCACCTGGCTTTCGAGGCGATTCAGGAAGCGGCTTTGCAACTGCTCCGCGGCATAGCGGTTGGCGCCGGCCTCACGGAGCGTGCCGTAGACAATCACGGCGGAAGCCAGGCGGCGGTTGATTTCGTTGGCGAGGTAGGCGGGCCCGTCCGGCGGATCAATGGGGTCCTCGCTGACGCCGGCCTGGGCAAGAAATGATTGTGCGGTTACAGTCTTGGTGGTGTTTGCCGCAAAATAGGCATCCATCAGTTTGAAGAACCGGTCGTCGCCCATTTTGCGTCGCAGCGCGTCGAGGAAAAGCACACCCTTGGTCTGCTCGCGGCGGAAACGATTTGCCGGCGTTTCCGGGGTCAGCTTGAAGCCTCGCCACAGGGCGCGCTCGGCGTTCAGCTTCTCGTCCGGATTTTTGGACTGAAGCGCGTAACGATAGACGGCCGAGCCGGCGACAAACCAATCGTCCGCGTCGGAAGCGGGCAGAATCCAGCCTTTCCACAGGCGGCCTTCGTAGGATGGTGGGTCAGGACCATCCTCAACCTGGGTCGCCTGGGGGTCCAGTGCGGCGCTGAGCTGTGCCTTTCCCTGTATGGCTGCGCGTAACGTCGGGGTAGGTTCTACCTGGAAGAAATAATATCCAGATGGATATAAACCTTCGTCCATGGGGGAATCCCATTTTTGCGACAGGCGCTCGATTTGATCGGGCTTGCCAATGGCCGCCCACACCATCATGTGCGATGCCATGTCGCTGGTCGCCACCTTGGCGTCCATGGTGCTGCTGCTCACCAGCGGTGCAGTTCGGAACGCCAGAAACCCAAACTGCTCGTCGATCCTCCCGCGGTATTTCCGGTAAAGTTCCTGCCAGGCGAGGTCGCGGGGGCCGTCGACGTAGGGAATGAAGCCCGCAACGCCGTGCGGGTCGGGATAGTCCTCAAGCCGGACGCTCAGGTCCTTGGCATTGTTATCGCCCCAGTAAAAGCCGGGAGTGTTCTCAAACCATTCGTTCTTCGAGCTGCGCCAAAGGCGGGTGTGGTTGGTGCCGAGGTCGTACATAGCAATTTCGTTGGTCCTCGCATCACCGATAATCCACTCATTGGTATATAGGCCGTTATTGCGCGTGCCGAGGTAGTGCACCACCTCATCGATGTTGCCGCCGTACTGCGCAGCCATGCGGGCGCGGTAAGCCACCGGCGTGCCGTGGATGTTGAAGGGCGTCTGGTTAATGGTGGTTTCGGTGAGGACGATGCCAGCGTCGTTCTGGTACCAGTCCGTGCCGCTCTCGATGCCGCCCGGATAGCTTTGAATCAGCACGCGATGGCCGGAAGCAGGTTTGATGTCCAGCCACACGTTGGTTTGCTCGGCGAGATTCAGCGGCCACCAGGTAACGTGTCCAACCACCATTTTACCGTCGCGAGTCGCGGGGCCGGTGGCTGCGAAGGCGCTGCAATGGTCCAGGCTCCTGCCCTCAGTGTAGGGAGGCTTGATGAGGTTCAAGTCCTCGAGGCCCGAAGGCGTAACGCTGACGGCGGAGGCGAGTTCGCCCATCTCCACCGTGACGTTAGCCACCAGGATGTCAGTAAGGTCGATGCGTCGGTCTAGCCAGCGCGCGCCGGCGTCCGAGGCGCCATCAGCGATGCCGCGCATCTCTTCAAGAATTTCCTGGTCGAAGCCCCGCAGGAATAGAGCGTCAGCGGTGGTGCGGTAATTACTCCAATGCTCCTTGTCGCCGAGTTCGGCGGCGCAGCGATCGAGGTATTCCGGAATTTCGTGCGCCATCAGGTGCCCGTGCTGGTATCCGCGCTCGTAGGGCTGCCCTTCGATGTGGAGATAGATCCACCCTGCGGCCGGGTAGCGGTAGGCAGGGCCAAAGGTTTGGACAGCGTCGCGGACGGGCCAGTCGTCACCCGAAGAGGTCTCGTCAAGTTGAATTCCCTCAAACCATGCTTTGCCGCTGAATGACCCGCCATTGCCCACGGTGAGGAGGATCGCGTCGTCCGTGCGGCTGGCGATGAAGCGGAGGTCGAGGTGCGTCCAAGGCTCGGTGCCGCCCACCGAAGCGGAGTGAACGTCAAAGGGCATGGACGCCATGGTGAGCGTCGCGCCGGAGGCGATGGGCGTGCGGCTGAGGTCGTGCACCTCCAGGCCTTCCGTACGCACCCAGCCGCTTAGTTCGTAAGCCTTGCCGAGTATCAGCGAAACAGATGCAAGGCGAATGCACGCGTCCTCTGAGTCCGCGCCGCGCTCAACGCGCAGGGAAGAACTGTTCTCGTGCTCGACCGATGAGTCCAGCGCCGCGGAACCGCGCACGACCGTCCAATCCTGGCTGTTCTTCCGGAATGATGACTGGAAAATAGGAGATGAAGACACCCC
>JASHTO010000502.1 GCA_030040515.1 Terriglobia bacterium | reverse complement strand
GATTTTGTAACGCTGCGAAATCAGGCTGCCTTTCTTCCAACCCTCGAAGAAGGCGGGAATGGTGGTGCACTCACCCGTTCCTTTTCCTCCCGCAGGTCGCCCCGCCGCGCCCGGCAATCCGGAAAGGCTGCGAATTTCCTTTTCGCAGGCTTCAATCGACTTGATGATGGCTTCACCATTAACGGGGCGGTGGGCGACATCCTTCGCCAGCATTGACATCACCAGATCGGCAATGCCCGCGGGAATCCGCAGGCTGGCCGCCCGGTCGTGAAGCCGTGGCGGAGGCTGACTCACCTGCGCCAGGAACCATTCCGCCTGGGAGTCGGCGTGGAAGGGCAGTTGACCGGTGAGCATCTCGAAAAAAACCAGTCCCAGGGAATAAAGGTCGGAGCGGCCGTCTAAATCCTTTTGCAGGATCTGCTCAGGCGACATGTACTCGGGCGTGCCAATGGCGAAGACGGTGCCGGTGCCCGTCAAATCCATGGACCCGGCTTCGTCCTTCAGTTGGCCGGCGCGGAGCTTGGTGATGCCAAAATCCAGGACTTTTACCAAGTCTCCCTGGCCGCTTTTCACCAGGGCTATATTTTCAGGCTTGATATCTCGATGAATGATTCCCAATTGGTGGGCAGCATGGAGTGCGGAGGCAGCCTGCTTGACGATGGAACACGCGCGTGCGGCGGGCAGAGGTCCCTCGCGCTCGAGCACGTCGCGGAGCATTCGCCCATCGATGAACTCCATGATGATGCAGTGGCGGCCGTCTTCAGTCTCATCCACGTCATCCACGCGGACGGCGTTGGGATGTTGCAGGCGGCGGGCCACGAAGGCTTCACGCAGGAAGCGCCGGACGAACTCCTCCTTTTCCGTGAGCGACGGGTCCATCACCTTGAGCGCGCGCACTTCATTGAAGTGCAGGTGCAGCGCCTTATAGACGTGCCCCATGCCGCCTCTGCCCACTTTGGCCAGAATGCGATATTTGCTGCGGATGGTCGAACCCACCGAATACACTGCGGGGTCGTCCAATTCCGCGCCGTCGAGTGGGCAGAATGCGAACTCATCCGGGTAGGGTGTTTGGCAGGATGTGCAGCGCTTCATTTCAGGAGCCTTGCAAATACCACCCGAGTATATCACCGGGAAAGGGATGACATGCAATTGTCTTATCGACAGACGCAATACTGCGGATTATGGGTGAGGAGTTTTCTCAAACCTTGGCAGGGAGCGAGATTGGAGGTCCTTCAATGACGCTGGACACCCGCCTGCAAGCTTGGCAGAATGAAAGGTGCCTGCACATCGGGGCGTGGCGCAGCCTGGTAGCGCGCTTGCCTTGGGCGCAAGAGGTCCCCGGTTCAAATCCGGGCGCCCCGACCATTTAATTTTGCAAGTTTGATGAAGCACCGTTGTCAGGCGACTCGATGGGGTTGCCATTGTGGCGCACATCTCCTCATCGGAGCTTCGCACTCCAACGTCTATCGAATCACTGAATCATTTCCACAGGATTTTGGGGAAATGGCTGGGAATGATTCCTACGCCTTCCTTCACTGTGATGATTTGATCAATCGGCACGTTGACGAGCTTGTCCACGATCCCGCTGGGCCAGGTGATTTCCAGGGCGCTCACGCTTGTTCGCCGCCCCAGCCCGAAATTTATGCGCGGGTCCTGAGCCGACATGTAACTCATTCCACCTTGAGCCTGGCGGTATTCGACAAATCCCTCCGTAGTAAGCTTCAGGGCTGCGCCGCGGCCGTCGCGATTGGACTTCACCCCCACCAGCATCACTTCCAGCCAATGGTTGGCGTTGCCGCCGTCGTTGCGGAGTAACTGCGGTAAGTCGTTGCTGTTGGAAACGGCAATGTCCAGGTCGCCGTCGTTATCGAAGTCCCCCACCGCGGTACCGCGGCCGACGGTGGGCTTCATGAAATCGGGGCCCAACTGCTCTGAAACCTTCGCGAATTTACCTCCGCCCAGGTTGCGGAACATCAGCTTGGGCTCTTTCCAGGAAACTTCACTGTGGTACAGGCCGATGTTATCCAGCATACTGCCGTTGGTCTGCATGATGTCGATCCACCCGTCGTTATCGTAATCAAACATTCGGGCGCTGACCCCACTGAGGTAAATTGCCTTATTGCCGAGGCCGGAGTTGTTGGTGTAATCGTCAAAACTTTCGTCGCGGTTGTTGCGATACAGGCGGTTGAGCTCAAAATCCAAATGGGTGATGTAAACGTCAAGCCAGCCATCGCCGTCCACGTCGGCCGCGTCCACGCCCATGCCGGCTTCGTATCGACCGTCTTCGCTGGCCGCCACTCCCGAAACGAAGGAAACGTCACGGAAAGTCCCATCATGGTTATTGAGAAAAAGGAAATTCGGCCAGGTGTCGTTGGCCACCATGATGTCGGGCCAGCCGTCGTTGTTGAAGTCCGCGAGCACCACTCCCATGCCCTTGGCCTCCGGCTTACCCACACCTGAGGCGTCGCTGACGTCGGTAAAGGTTCCGTCGTGGTTGTTGTGATAGAGCTTCAGACGCTCGCCGTGATAATTGTCCGGATGGCAGTAGGCGCGATAGCCGGGTTTGTGATCGCCGCACCAGAGGTTGTTCTGCGGTGACCACTGGATGTAATTGCAGATGAGCAGGTCAAGATAGCCATCCTTATCATAATCAAACCATCCGGCACTGGTGGACCAATTCCCTGTGTCTGCCACTCCCGCCTTGGCCGTGACATCGGTAAAGGTCCCATCGCCGTTATTGTGATAAAGAATGGTATGCCCGTAACCGGTTACCAGCAGGTCGGGATAACCATCGTTATCATAGTCACCGACCGCCACACCCTGGCCGTAGAGCCCCTCTGCGCCGACCCCGGCCTTTTCGGTAACGTCCGTGAACGTTCCGTCGCCGTTGTTGTGATACAGGGCCGAACGGAGGGGGCTCTTTGGCTTGTACCATTCCGTGGCCGTGGACTGGACAAAGTAGAGGTCCATCAAACCGTCCTGGTCGTAGTCAATCCAGCCGACGCCATTACCCATCGTCTCGAGGTATTCCTTCTCCTCGCTCATCGTCGCGTCATGCTTGAAGTTGATCCCGGCGCGTTCGCGCACGTCGGTGAAGTGCACGGGAACAGGCTCGGCGGGGGCTCGCGAAGACTGGACGCTCTGGGGGCTTCGCGCCCTCCCTTCTCCGATCGCTACGACGGCAGCAAGCAATGCGGCTAGTAATGCGTAA
>JASHTO010000501.1 GCA_030040515.1 Terriglobia bacterium | reverse complement strand
CCCAAAACGACTGGGGCAGGGGAGCGAATCCCAGCGACGTGAAGAAGTGCTCGCCGTAGCGGACCATGCCCAGCGCGTCGGTGTTGCGGCTCTTCAGGATTTCGGTCAGGTCGTAGCCGGGATCGGCGTTGGCGGGCGCCACCAGGGGATAAATGTTCTCCCAGCTTTGCGCCCACATATTGCCGAGCAAATCGGCGGGAATGGGGCCGTTCGCGGGAACTGCCTGCGCGCCGTATTTTTCCCTCAACTTCCATCGCACGTAGGCGTGAAGCTGGATGTAAAGCGGACGGACTTGCTCCCAAAGCCGATCGACTTCGCGCGCAAAGTCGTCGGCGGGCATGTCGTACTTGGAGCGCCACAGCGCGCCGGTGTCCTTGAATCCCAGCTCGCGCGCGCCCTGGTTTGAAAGCTCGACGAAGCGCGCGAAATCCTTGCGCATGGGCCGGCCGACGGCGTGCCAGCCCGCCCAGGCGTCACGCAATTCGTTGGGATCGCGGCTGGATGCCATCAGCCGCGCCAGGTCTTCAATGTCCAGGCACTTGTCCTTGCCCTCAGGGCACCACTTGCCTTTGCCGTATGCGCCTTCCAGGCCAGAAACAATTTTCGTGAGCTCCGCACTGGCCGCTGGGTCGGCGGGCGTGGGCATCACGAGGGAAGTTTTGAGGAGCAGCATCTTGCGCGCGAGTTCGGAGGGCAATTTCAGGTTGTCAAAACGCGTCGCCTGCTTGGCGAATTCCACCTGCGCGGCGATGGCGCGTTCATCGGCCTGCGCGGCAAGGAATTCCGTATCGTCGGTGATGTAGGTCGCCTTCACCCAGTCGGCGCGGCTGGCGGTGGTGTTGAGCTCCAGCAGTCTGGCTTCAGCGTTCTTGATGAAAGCATCAGCTTCCGCAAGGGTCGGCGCCTGCTGGGTGGATGACTTTTTGTCAGAATTAAACATGGACACAACTCCCATCAGCATGAGGCCCGGAACTGCCACCAAAAAGTTTTTGAACATATCCGCAGACCTCTTTTGTGGATTTGCCCTTCGAGCAGCGATTCGCACCGTTGGCTTCGGGCTAGAGAAATGCCGTCACCTCGGGCAGTCGTATCTTAAGTGGCTTCGCTGTGCCGGGCAAGAGGGCAGGAAATTGCCCGGAACATATCGAGTCTAAGTTAGCCGCACAAAATAACGCGCTTAATTGTGCGGCACGCCGGGGTAGTGGGCTTGTCCATGGCTCAAGAACCCACGGTCAGAAAAGCCCTGGCCGTGGCTACCAATGTCCCTGGGCATAGATTGTGTGCATTATTTTGTGTGGCCAACTTAGCCAGGATCAGGCGAATTCTCCTTCAGTGGCAGCACAACCTGAACGGAGCATTTTCCCATCTAAGGGAGAAGCCAATGTGTGTCAAAATGAGGAACGCCCCGGATTGGTTACCCTATAATAAGGGAAGTCAAAAATGGAACCGGCAATGCCGCGGCAGGCGGATGCCTCGTTGCGCGCCTCGCAGCCGGAGAGATGGAAGATTTCGATGAGCATCAAACATCGGGAAATTCTGGAACCTTCGCATCCCGGAAAAACCGACGTGCCAGTGCGTGCATTCGGGCGCAGACTCTGGCTCTGCTCCGTGGCGGCCGCGCTTCTGCTGGCGGGTTCGCCGGTGCGGGGCCAGCAGGCACCCGCATCGCAGCAATCCCCCGCGCAGGCGCCCGCTTCATCCGCCGCGCCCGCCCAGGCGCCGCCCATTGCTGTTCACGTGAAGGTGGTGAACGTGCTCGCCACGGTGCGGGACAAGAAGGGAGAGATTGTCCGCAACCTGACGCAGGACGACTTCGAGCTGAAGGAAGATGATCGCCCCCAAACCATCAAATATTTCTCCCGCGAGACCGATCTGCCTCTCACCCTTGGCATGCTGGTGGATACCAGCATGAGCCAGCGCCGCGTCCTCGGGCAGGAGAAGGACGCCAGCGCAACTTTTCTCGATGCCGTCTTGCGCGTCGATAAAGATCACGCCTTCGTCATCAATTTTGACCACGATGTCACACTCGACCAGGACCTGACTTCCTCGCGCGAGAAGTTGCAGGCCGCACTGGGCCAGTTGCAAATCGCCAGCCGCTCGAATTCGGACGACCCGGATTCAGGGCAAGGCGGCGGAGGTCCGGGCGGAGGCGGCTGGGGACGTGGACAAGGTGGGGGATATCGAGGCGGAGGCACCGCGCTCTACAATGCTGTTTACCTCGCTTCCAACGATGTCACCGGCAAACTGCAAGGGCGCAAGGCCCTGATCGTCCTTTCCGATGGAGTTGATCGCGGCAGCAAGAAGACGCTGGCCAGCGCCATTGAGGCCGCCCAGCGCGCCGATACGCTGGTGTATTCCATCTACTTCTCGTCGGAGGAAGAAGGATATGGCGGTGGAGGTTACGGACACCACGGAGGTATGGGAGGTATGGGCGGCGGCATGGGGCGGCACGGCGGCGGGTATCCCGGCTCGCAGGAATCGCACCCGGACGGCAAGAAAATCCTCGAACGGCTCTCCAGGGAGACTGGCGGGCGTTTTTTCGAGGCTTCCAAGAAGCATCCTCTTGATGAAACGTTCAGCCAAATCCAGGAAGAGCTGCGCAACCAGTACAGCCTGGGTTATACGCCCGACCCACCGGACACCACTGCCGGGTATCACAAGATCGTCCTGACCACGAAGAAGAAGGATTTGACTGTGCAGGCTCGCGATGGGTACTACAGCTTGCCGTGAGAAATCTTCAGCAGCATATGCTCATTATCCAGGTACTCGTCGCCCACTTTCATGCCGCCGGGCTCAAGCCCGTAGGTCGTAAAGCCAAACGAAGCGTAGAGAGCCCGCGCGGCACCCCGACCCGCCACCACCGTGAGTGATACCTGTTCCACACCCGGACAGCTCCTGATTTTCTCCAAAAGCGCACTGAGCAGCGCCTGGCCGATTCCGCGCCCGCGGCAACTCTCCCGCACATAGACGCCCCAGATTTTCCCCCTGTGCCGCGCTTTGGCGATTGTGTAACGAAAGAATCCCGCCATGCCAACCAAATTTGCGTCGAGGAATGCGCCGAAAACAAAATTGTCCTGCGGATTCGCCCTCAAGCGCTCCGCGGCCGAGTCGAATGAGGTGGCGCGATGCTCCTCGGCGGATTCTCCGAAGGATTTTGGCTCGCGTTCCAGGGCCTCCAGCCGCAGATGCCAATAGGCTTCAGCATCCCGAGCGGTCAGCAGGCGGATTTCAAGTCCCATATTGAGGGCAGTGGCTAGAAACGTGCGAATAAAAACGCGAGTTGGCCAGCAGCGAATCTGATTATCGCTGGAGTTCCACGACCTCCGGCATAGGGCACTCGCCGCCAACCACTAACCGCTATTTCTTCAGCGCCGCTTCGATAGCGGCTTCGGCGACGGGCGCCAGCAATTCGTATCCCGCGTCATTGGGGTGCAGGCCATCGTCCGAACAGCCGTCGCGCAGCATGCCTTTATCATCCGCCAGGGCGGAATAATAGTCCGCCACCTGAGCGTGGACGTCGGGCGCGTAACTCTCGATCCAGTGATTGAGATTGACGATGTCTTCCGGCGGGCGATGTACGGTTTGCTTCGCCTTGGTGTAGTCGCTGATGGGTGTGAGCAGGCAGAGGATGATCTTGATCTTGTGGCTCTCTGCCAATTCGCAGATGGCGCGAATGTTATCCTCCACCATCTCCTGGGTTTCAGGGCCGGTATTGCGGGCAATGTCATTGGTGCCGGCCAGCAGAACCATTGCCTCCGGCCGCAGGTGAATGACATCGGGATGCATGCGTACCACCATCTGCATGGTGGTTTGCCCACCGATGCCGCGGTTCACGTAGGGTTTTCCGGGAAAATATTTTGCCAAATCCCAGCGGTCCGTGATGGAATCGCCCAGAAAGACCACGCGCCCCGGCTGGGGTGGCATTTTTTCCAGGCGTAAATCGTCTTGATGGTATCGCCCCAACTGGTTCCAGTCCTGAAGCTCATCGGCAAGCTGCATCGCCACGTGCGGCAGACAGCACGGCGCCTGGGGCGGATTGAATTCCGGAACGAATTGCGCTTGCGCCAAAAATGGCAGGCACAAACTCAGACACAATCCCATGACAAATTTCCTGGTATTGTCCATAGCTACCCCCTTGCGGGTGTTATAACCGACTTCGGGAAAGGCGTCAAAGCATTAAGATGTTTAGTGGCGTCTCAGTTTGAATCTTTCGGCTGTTTTTCGGCAACCTGCTGGCCAAAATCTGCTGTAGCGGCGCTCTATGAGCGTCGACGGCGGTCGATAGACCGCCGCTACAATTGCAGAAATCCGGCCCTCACCCCCAGAACCTATTGTACTCCGCCCCTATTCCCGCTAAGATGCTCTTGGAGAGGGGATTCTCCGGGCAAAAAAGCTTGAAAGGGGGAAGCTCGCGTCGGTCAGCCGTCAAAGCGCATAGGGAGGAAGAATGCGGAAAAATCTCATCCTGATGATCGCGGTGATGTGCCTCTGCACCGGCATGAGTGTTTCGGTCTGGGCCGATAGTGCTGTGGACTGGCGGGCCCAGGAACGGCAGCTCAAGCTATCGCAGAAAAGTGAACGCGATGCCCAGAAGCTGA
>JASHTO010000500.1 GCA_030040515.1 Terriglobia bacterium | reverse complement strand
GCAGAGGAGCCCGAAGCCAGAACCACCACGCAATCCCCATTACGGCATGTGGCGTCAACAGCAAGATTAGGAAGATGACACTGAACATCTAGACCCCTGCCTCACACCGGACCAGACTTGACGACGGGAGCCACATTTGCTTCCAACCAGCATGCAGAGTCCGCCAACGCTCTTTCACACTGTTTCTCTCGCCGCGCGCGGCGGTCGCGGGCAAGCACTCGCGGCAAATCTTCCAGGGGCGGCAGCAGATCGAAGGAAATATTCGCCGGCTGGTAATGCGTGGGGTCAGCGTGAGTGATGTAGTGGATTAACGATCCCAGGGCAGTCGAGCGGGGAGGGGCGGCAAACGTTCCCCCTCGCGTCCTCGCCGCCATCGCTAAACCCGCCAGCAATCCCGTTGCAATGCATTCCACATATCCTTCTACGCCAGAGAGCTGGCCCGCCACGAAAGTCTGCGGCGCGGTTCGAAAACTCAGGTCAGGATTCAGCAGGCGCGGCGAATTGATATACGTGTTGCGATGAATTTGCCCGAAGCGCAGGAATTCCGCGTTCTCGAGTCCCGGAATCAATCGCAGAATTCGCTTCTGCTCGGGGAATTTCAGGTGATTCTGAAAGCCCACCAGGTTGTAGCTCGAAAATCGCAGATTCTCCGGGCGCAGTTGCACCACCGCGAAGGGCTGGCGGCCGGTGTGCGGATCGATGAGCCCTACAGGCTTCATGGGGCCGAAGCGCAGCGTGTCATACCCGCGGCGGCCGAGCTCCTCGATGGGCAGGCACGCCTCAAAGAAATTCACGTTTTCGAATTCGTGTGTGGGCACGGCCTCCGCGCTCGCCAGGGCTTCATAGAACACCCGGTATTCGTCTTCCGTGAACGGGCAGTTCAGGTAATCCTCGCCGCCCTTGCCGTAGCGCGAGGCGCGGAAGATGCGCTCCATGTTGAGCGTTTCCGCATCCACCACGGGACTGATGGCGTCGTAGAAGGCAAGATTCTCCGAGCCGGTTAGTGCCTCCAGGCACGCGGCGAGCGCGTCGGAAGTGAGCGGCCCCGTGGCGATCAGAGCCAACGTGTCTTGCGGAATCTCAAAAAATTCTTCCCGCCGCAGCTTAATGAATTCGTGATGGGCAATGGCCGCCGTCACGCCCTCCGCGAAGCATTCGCGGTCCACCGCCAGCGCCGCGCCGCCGGGCACCGCGCACTCACCCGCCACGCGCATCAGCAGTGAGCCTGCGCGCCGCAATTCTTCCTTCAGCAGCCACGAAGCCGCCCCCGGCGCGTTGGATTTCAGCGAGTTGCTGCAAACCAGCTCCGCCAGGCGGTCGGTTTTGTGCGCGGGAGTCGGGCGCGCCGGGCGCATTTCGTAAAGCGTCACGGGAACGCCGCGCTCGGCAAGCTGCCATGCCGCTTCGCTTCCCGCCAGACCACCGCCGGCGACGATTACGGATTTCATCTCGCTGCTCATTCCAGAATTTCAGCCATTTGGGATTATAACAGTGGCAAGGGCATCCACGTGACACGGGGGGATCCTGCCCATGACGGGACACGGTAGGGGCGGCCCTCGTGGCCGCCCTTGTGGGGCAACCACGAGGGTTGCCCCTACAGCTCACGGCCTGAAGGGCCGTGCCACGACGGACATGCCAGTTTAGCAAGCCGCATGTCTTCCAACGGTTCGCGGTAGTTGTTAGGTCGCGGGTAAAGACTCCAGGAAGCTGACGATGGCCTGCATGTCCGTGGGCGAAAATTTTGAGGGCGGCATGATGCTCCCGGGCGAGAGGGCGGCGGGATTGGCGAAATGCTTGGCAATCCAATCCTTGCTGCGGCGCGCGCCGACCCCGTTCAACGGCGGACCCAGCTTGGCCCCCACGCCGTTCACCATGTGGCAATTCCCGCACGACTGGTCTTCGTAAATTTGTGCGCCGCGCAGAATATCTTCGGGCGCGGAAGTCACCACGCCCGCGTTGTCCGGCGTGAGTTTGAGCAGGAAGGACGCCAGGGCGTTCAGTTTCGCATCGCTCAGCAGAATGGGCGGCATGTTGCTGCCGGGCACGAGCTGATTGGGATTCTTGAAGTGCTGGATCATCCACGCGGCGTCCTTGCGGTGGCGCACGCTGGCCAGGTTGGGGCCAACCTTCTGGGGACCGTTGGTAAGATTATGGCAAGCCAGGCATTTTTCCTGCCGGAAGTACCCCAGGCCCGCCAGTTCCTGGGGGGAAAACTGTAACCAATCCGCTGCCTGGGGAGGGTGTGTGGCGTTTGGTGTCGGGCCCGCGACCGTCTGCTCCTGCGCGGGCGGCGTCGAGCGAATGGCCGCGAGGGTGAGCGCGCCCCACCCGATTCCGGCAAGCATCACCACTCCCAGCGCCGTGGTGCGCTGGGTGAGCCGCGCGACATTTTTACGGTCAAGAAAAGGCGTCGCAAACAACGCGAGTACTGCGACGCTCGGCAGCAGCACCGCCCCCACGGGTTCCAATGAGCCTTTGAAGAACTTCAGGGTTTGAAACAGAAATAGAAAATACCAATCGGGACGCGGGACGAAGCTCAGGTCCGTGGGGTCGGCCAGTCTTCCCAGCGGAACTTCCACAAGGATCGCCATGAGGTAAAGCACCACGAAGGCCGCGAACATGGCGATGGCGTCCTTCAGCATCTGCTCGGGAAAAAATTTCTTGGTCGGGCCCGTGTCGCCCGGAGTGGGGGCCACGCCGTGCTTGCGCACCAGGTAAATGTGGAAGACCACGAGAAAAGTCATGAGCGGCGGAAGAATGAGAACGTGCAATCCGTAGAAGCGCGCGAAGGTCACCACGCCCACGCTGCCATCGGTGCCGAGAAATCGCGCCAGGTAGGAACCCACAATCGGCACGTCGCTGCCGATTTGCGTGGTGACGACCGTGCCCCAGTAGGCGCGGTTGTCCCAGGGCAGGAGATAACCGGTCAGGCCGAACGCCAGGGTGAGCAGGAACAGCACTACGCCTACCATCCAGGTGGCCTCGCGAGGCCTCTTGTACGCCCCGAACAGGAACACCTGGGTCATGTGGAGCACCACCACGATGATCAACATGCTGGCGCCCCAGTGGTGCAGCCCATGGATCAGCCGTCCGCCTGCGACTTCCGTGACGATGTACTTCAGACTGTTGTACGCGTCGCCGGGGGTGGGGGCGTAATTGAATGCCAGCAGGATTCCCGTGAAGGCCTGCACCAGAAACAGAAACACGGCCACGCTGCCGAACACCTGGTGCCAACCACTGGAACCGGGGATATCCTCATAGAGAAAATTACGGATGGCGGTTTCGATGCCGGTGCGATGGTCGAACCACTTGAGAACGCGGCGCTTCAGTTCCTTCATGAGGATGTCTCACCACTCTGGTGTACGGGTCCCAGCCACAGCCGGGCATTCTCAATTTTGATTTCGTAGCGGTCGAGCGGGCGTGGCGCCGGGCCGGACAAGACTCTGCCATCCAGCGCGAAGGTGGAACCGTGGCAGGGGCAGAGGAACTCCGAATTCTCCGCGTCCCAGTGGTAAGCGCAGCCCAAATGCGTGCAAATGGGAGAGTAGGCCACCACCTTGTCATCCGGGAATTTCACCACCCACGCCGTGCCCTTCTCGCTGTAAATTTTCCAGCCATCGGCGTGGATGCGGCGGAAGGTCATCTCCTGCGGCGCATCGATGGCGAGCCTGCTCACGTCGCCGGCCTCCACCCAGGCCTGTTGCTTGCGGGTTTTGGGCGGCAGAAACAGGTAGCGCGCCGCGGGAATTGCCAGCGCCGCGCCCATGACTGCGCCCAGAGCGTAGATCACCGCATTGACGAATCCTCTGCGGCTGGGATTCTCGGCCACAGGTTCGGTTTGGCTGCCATTTTCCATTCCTTGGACCTCCCAATTGCTTGACGGCGTCGAAACCGCTTCGGTTGTGCAACGTTGGCAGATATGCTCCCGAAGACAGATCGGCCGAGGCGGCAGAGGGGGAGCAAAACTAAGATGCAGTTGAGAGGTTAGCATAACGAACAAAGAATTTGGAAAGGCACAGTGTGAAATTGATGTAAATGTTTGGTTGTGGAGTTTTGATTTCTCCCCCTGGCGAGACCGATCGAGTGGTCAGCGGCATTTCATGGGGCCTTCGAAAGGTTGCAGACGGCAAGCGCGGCAGTCTCCGCCGCTGGAATTATTGACCTCCCACGCATGAATACCCTAGTATGAAGAGTTGTTGGGTAGATCGCGCCGCAAATCCCCGGCGGGGTAGCTCAGTGGTAGAGCGAGGGTCTCATAATCCCTAGGTCGGGAGTTCGATCCTCCCCCCCGCTACCAAATAAATTCAAGTGCTTACAGGTGCTGATCTGGGGGGAAACTCTGGAATTCGGTCTGTATGTCCCTAGGTCGAAACCACTCCAGCCATCTATGGGGTCTGCTGGGCATTGCTGGTTTCATGCATTCTATACGGAACGATATAAGTGTTTGCATATTTGGCTGTAGCGGCGGTCTATGACCGCCGGTCGGCGCTCGCCCTGCGACCCAAAGCCGTCTTCTGGCGACGGGTCGTAGAGCGCCGCTACAATTTATGTCGCTCCGTATAGTTTCGATTCTTTCGGTCAGTGGCTGGAAATCGGTCCCGGAATCCTTATCAGATCTGTCCGGTCATGGCCATTTTGATCGACGGCAGCAAGAGCATAAACAGATCCGTCCAGACCCACCGCGATGGAATTGACTTCCCGTGGCCGCTGCCCATCAGGAAAGAAAACAGCTCCATGGTCGATGTATTTTCCCGAAGGAATGTAGTAGGTGATCAAGTGCAGGTCTTCCTCTCCCTTGGATTCCCCTTTCAGCGCCACGATCTTTCCTGCCACGCGCTTTCCACCGCGATAAATCGGGCCGCGCACGCTTTCACCCAGCGCCGCGTAAAGTCCCAAATCCTTAAGCTGTTTCGTGTGCAGGTCGTAGGAGATGAAGTATCCCGTGGGCCAGGTCTCGCCGTACAAGCGGCCGCGCGCCGGGTCCATGGTCATGGCAATGATTCCTTCGTTGTGCGGGGCGAGCGCCAGATTCTTAAATTTGCCGGTGGCCATGTCGTAGGAGAGAAAATGTCCGCCGGGGTAGGGCTTGTAACCCGGCGGCGGAACTCCCGGGGTCTCCATCCCATTCTTAATGGTGTAATATCCAATATGAGATGCAAAATATAGTTTATCGTTTGCTTCCCAGAAACGGACGTGGGACTTGTTCTGGGGAATGGCCTTCAAGCCTTTTTCCCCGCAGATTTCGGTAAGGTCGCCCAGATGCCGGATCTTTTCCGTCCTGGGGTCGAATGAGTAAACCTGCGCGCCCACATCGAGGGTCTGGGACGAAAGCACGTATAAATTTTCCCATCGCTCGCCGAGCTGATGCCGTTGTAACTGTCATGTGCCTCGCTGAAACCGGAATTGTAAATCTTCGCCGTAAGGCTGGGCATGGATAACCAGTTTTGTTCAGCGGTCTGAGCTGCGGCAAAATGATTGCCGGCCAAAACCAGGCAAATTGCAGCCAGGATGTTCAACCGTGGGGATGTCATTCGATTTACCCTTTACCCTTCAACCACTCAAAGCTCACTTTATAATTTCGCTGAGAGGAACCGCCACGCCTCCGCGGTCCACGCTCAAATCCGCAGCTTCCATAAACGCCAGCGTCTCGAGCGATTCGCTATTGGCCACGGGAGGCACGCCCGTGCGGAAGAACTTTACGATCTCCACCAGCAGATCACGGTAAGCCTCCGGCTTGCCGCTTGCGGCGATCGCGCCTTTCATTCCCTCGTACAGACGGTTGGCAAGCACCCTGCGCATCGGATGCAATCCATCGTTGGTATTTCCCCGCGGCGACGGGAGGTTTGCACATCGGCAAGGGACTGCCAATTGGTGGGGTGATGTCACAGGCAAAAACCGCAGCTTGAAGTTTTGGGGACTCGCCGCTGGCGGCTTGGGGCACCTTGGCAGACGTTTCAGCCCATTTCGGCGCCGCACCCAATGCCGGGACGGCAGCGATGAAACCCCGTCGAGTTATCCCTTTCAAATCGTTGCCCTCACGCAATGCACCCGATGCGGCGCACACGTTGCGCTCATGTGTTCCAAACCGAAGCAGGCTGATGGAGAATTCGGAGGATGCCACCGAGAGGTAGGCTCAACCCACGATTCTCCAATATCGCCGATATGGATTTCTTATCAAGGCTTTGCACGAAAATTTCCTGCCGATGAGGTCGGGTACTCTAAGAGCGGGTAGTATATCCTTTCGGCGCTCCAGTGCGCGTGCTAAGCTCGCGGAAGAATGGGCATAGGCTTTGTTCTAGCTTTTTGGGCTGTGGTCGGGACGATTGGATGTGGCGTCGCCGCAGTGTTCCTCGCGGCCGTCGCGACCCAATTCACCCGCCATCTCGGGAAAGTTGGTAACAAGGCGGTTCTTGCCTGTGCCCTGTTCCCGTTTGCCTGCCTGGGATGGGCAGGGGCGGTATTCGTCTTCCAGGCCCTTATCAACGAGGAGGGGTTGCGTCGCGACCCTGGCTTGGGAGATGCGTGGAGATGTCCTCTGCCCAATGGCTACGCTCTGCTGATGATTGACGATACGGATCAAGGGTGCGTCTATAATCCGAAAACACAGATGGGCAATGGTGGGGTTGGAGAACAGGAGGACGCAGTCTTCGGCGTACATGTTTTGCAGGTTGCGGGCCGATACATCCTGGGCGGATCGGATACGCGGTCGCCCTGCTGATATCGCTGGACCGAAGGGCAGGGACAAGCCCTGCCCCTACGAAATTCAAACTGAACCACTACCCGCGACTTATCCATCTTGACGCTCACGCAGGGCGGTGAGACACTAGGCCCGTCCGTCAATTGCACGCAACATTCAGCTTGATCACAAACTGCGCCCTTGATCCGGGCGGATTTGGGTCGCCGTTGGAGGTGGCCATGGACCGGCCTCGAGAATTGTCGAAAAGGCCAGCCGAAAGTGATAGGCGAAGTCTGTATCTCGTCCTCCTGCTCATCATCTTGAGCTTCATTGGCTTTCTGGCTCGGCCGGGATTCGCCTCGAAGGTACCGGTGCGAGACGGGCTGGAGGTGAAGCTCAAGCTTCGCAACGTGCTCACCACAGATAATGTGCGCAGGGGCGACGAAATCGAATTTGAGGTGGCGGAGGACGTGATGATCAGCGGCCACGTGGTCATCGCGAAGGGAGCGACGGCGCACGGCAAGGTTCTGGACGTCAAGGGCGCTTTCAATCCTCGGGCCAATAACGCGGAAGTGGTTTTCCAGTTCCTGACGGTGAGCTCGGTTGATCATCAGGATCTTCCCGTGCGTCCCCGCGTCGATCGAACCAAGAAAGGCCATGATGATGAGATTCACGAAAAGTCGCCAATTCCGGGACAAATTGCGCGGGTGGTAGGAGCGGACAAAGGGAAGGAATACGAAGTCTACGTTGACGGCTCGTTCAGTGTTGAAGCCTCCGATGCGATGGTCATGACGGCCCCGGCCGCTGCGCCAAATCCCGCGCCGTCAAGTGCGCCTGCCTCGACGCTGGCCCCGGCCGCAGCCGCAACTCCGGCGCCCCTGGCCGGGGCAGATATCGCCGCCGCGCCATCATCCGTGGAATTTGGAAGCACACCCGACGGAGCCGATATCGTGGTTGACGGAAACGTGGTGGGCAACACGCCGTCGATATTGCGCCTTACACCGGGGCATCATTCCATCGAGATTCGTATGGCAGGTTACCGGACGTGGTCGCGAATCATGGTGGTTGATCCGGAATCTCACCCGTCGGTGAGGGCAATCCTGATCAAGCAATAGGGTTGGAGATTACCGAGGTCGCGAATCAATAACCGCAACTCGTTTCATCTGCGGAGGGTTGGCCATGAAAACGGGACGGACGATTTTCATTTTGGGATGGGCCGTGGCATGTGCGTGCATCACGGCGCAAGCACAAACGGTGCACGTTGCGGAGGGCACGCAGGTTCGAGTGCGGCTGGCGGCTGACCTGCTGAGTTCGCAGGCCACCGTGGGCGCCACCGTGATGATGGAAATCTCCCAACCTGTAATTTCGCAAGGCGTGATCGTGATTCCGGCGGGTTCCATGGCGTGGGGCGCGGTGCAAGAAGCGAAGAAGGGAAAAGTCCTGAATTTCGATGTCGAGGGTTTGCGGCTACCGAATCAAAACGTCGTCAAGCTGCGCGTCAGCCCCCACAAAACCACCAATGCGGGGAAAGATGAAATTAAAGTTGACACCCAGGTGGGAGGGGATTTGGGAGTGGAGAAGGGAACGGAGTATACTGCATACCTGGATCAAGACATCGATGTAGCCGGGGCGCCCAGCGCGCCACCCACTCCTGCGGCAGCTCCACCCGTTGCGCCCCAACCCGCAGTGCCCGTTCCAGCGCCAACTCCTGCGCCTGCGCAAGTGGCCGCCACGCCATCCAGCCCGCAGCCGCAAACGCCTCCTGCATCGCCGGGCCCTGTTCCCGTGGCTTCGCCAATCCAAGCTTCACCCGCAACCCCGGCGGTTCACCCTGCCCCCATCGCGCAGCCCGTCGAGTACATTACGGTTGAGTGTTTTTCAGATCCTCTGGGCGCCGATGTGATGATTGATGATGAATATCACGGAAGCACGCCTTCGATCCTTAAGCTTTTGCCGGGGAATCATCGAATCGAGTACCGCCTGATGGGCTACAAACCCTATTCCCAGCCCTTGACGTTGAAGTCTGGCGACTCCCTTACCACGGTTCGCGTGACGCTGGACAAGCTGCCCTAATGAGATTAAGGGAGGCCACCCGCGCACTTCCGTTCAAGCCTGCGTCGACCTGCATTCCGGGCAATGATTCCTACGCACCGCCGTCTGAAACCTGCAATGGCCTCTTTCTCCCCTCCGATTAAGGAGTTGTGTTAATCTAGAAAATGTTTTTCACGGTTAGCGGACTCACCGTGAAACTGTACATATGGCCCTAATTGCGCCTTCCCTTTTGGCGGCGGATTTTGCGCGGCTGGGCGAGGCATTGCGACTCATTCAGGAAGCCGGGGCGTCCCTAGTTCACGTGGACGTGATGGACGGGCATTTTGTGCCGGAAATCACCGTAGGCCAGCCGGTCGTCAGAAGTTTGCGCAAAGCCACAGAATTAGTCCTGGATTTACATCTGCTGATTGAACGGCCTGAGCGCTACATCCCGGAATTCGTGGAAATTGGCGCAGACCGGTTGGCGATTCACGCGGAGGCCACGCCGAACCTGCACAAAGCTCTGGCAATGGTTTGTGGCGGAGGCGCCAAGGCGGGCCTGGCGCTCAATCCGTCAACGGCGGTCGAATCGGTTTCGGAGGTATTGGGAGGAATTGATTACCTCCTGATTCTTTCGGCGGATTTGGGATTCGCCAATCCGACGTTTCTACCCAGTACTCTGGCGAAAGTGCGGGAGGCTTGCACGCTGCGTCGCGACCGCCGATTGAATTATGCGATTGAGGTAGAGGGAGGAATC
>JASHTO010000499.1 GCA_030040515.1 Terriglobia bacterium | reverse complement strand
TTCGCGGTGTCCGTCATTTCTTGGGAAATTAAGATACTCGCCTGGCGTACTGCATTCAGGTGAACCTGTGCGTCCGTCTGCTCCTGCGTACCGCGCGTAAGGGGCAGCGCCATCGCACCGACTTTCATCGTCAACTGAATCTCTTTTTCGAGATTGTCGATCATCTGCTTTTGGATTTCGGCATCGCGAGGATCGGGCTTGAACAAACCGGCAGCGGCATCCGACGTTTCTAATTGCATCTCTGCCTGACGCGTCTTATAGATCGCCACCTGCAGAGCTTCGTAGTGTGACATCCGCTCCGCCCAAATCTTCTTCGCCTCCTCGTTGATCCGCTCATCGAGCTTTTCCTGATCCTGCTGCATGGCCTCTGCTGCCTTGGTGGCTTTTTCCCGAGCTTCATCGGCGGCTTGACTGTTGGCCTCCGCAGTTTTCTTATTTGCATCGGCGAGGAACCCGTTAAGCTGATCGACGAGCGCTTTGTCGCTGTCAACTGTTGCCTTCATCTCGTCCAAGTGGTCTTTAATGTGAGTCCTAAACAAATAATCATAAACGTGCCAGACGCCAGGAAGCAGGGCAGCTTCGTTCTCCGCGATTCTCCGGATGCGCTGATACTCACGCTCGTCGTCGGCCTGGCGGATCGCGGCGTGCTGCAAGTCCATTGCCAGGCGTTCTATAGACTCATTCTTAAGCGCGTCGAGATTTGCTTTCGCTGCGTCCTTGAGGTCTCGCTCCGCCTTGGCTAGACCCTCGACGGCCTCTGAATCGGCCTTAACGTACCCCGCAAATTCAGCAACCTCTTTGACGGCAAATGCGCCGAGTAATGCGCCGCCAAAACTCTCAACGTGGGGCAACATCTCTGCGATGCCGCCCACGACGGCGCGCGGCAAGTGAACTCCCAATTCATCGGCGAGCAGATGAACGCTTTGGTGCTGATTAAGCAATGCGTCGTCGAGCGGTTTTGAAGCGCTGGCCGCTTCCTCAGCGGCCGGCTTCATTGACTTTGAAAGGTTGCCAAGGGCAGCTTGCACCTCGGCGATAGGGCGCTGAAGGTCGCTCGAATCACCGCCCACCGAAACCAGGAATCCAGTGTCACCCACTGTTTTTTCCTCAACTATCCTGCCGCACCGGAGCCAAAAAGGATCGGGCCATGGCAGTAACCCGAAAAATGCTCCGATGCGGCGAGCTCTTTGAATCCAAAATCTATCAAGCCGCGCCGAAGGCCAAATCGGGGGGAGGTCCCCACGCCCGGAAACGCTCTCAATCGTCCCCAGACGAACACCTTCGGCGCGGCAAGCCTCTACGCCACGGCGTTCTTGAAAATGTAGGCTGCGCCGGGCACAACCAACTGACAGTTGTAATAGGTCTGATACTCGATCATGTCGCCGCTGCGCTCTTCGACGCGATAGCGCTTGACCAGCATTCCGCCGTTTTGGGGAACGCCATATAACCAGCGGAAAGTTTGTCCGAGTGTGACGATCATCTGGCCTGACGAAGGCGGCACGTAAGCCAGAATCGCGTTCTTACCCCAGATATAGTTCAGGCTGGTAGCAGCGCCTTGCACGGTCGTGTCATAGAGGCTGCGCGCCACGACGAAATTATCCACGTTGAACAGGCCGGCCAACTGCTGATCGCTCGGATAGCCGAGAGGCATCGCTGTGCTTTTGAACCGATCCACGACGATGGGATGATTGATCAATTGCAGCCAAACCGGGTAGCCCACCAGTAGCGTGTTGGGCTCCTTCGTGCATCCAAGCAAGATGGTGGAGCGCTGCGCCGTCACAGCGCCTACGGGGTCGGAGTTTTGAAAGTCGCTCCACTGTGATGTCCCGGAGAGAGTTGAACTGGGAATCGAGCCGCTATTCATAATCAAATTGAAGACTACGATTTCCCTCTGCTTGTCGATGATGTCCGCCAGGGTTTCCGTCGTGAACACTTCCGGCCCCACGCCCAGCGCCCATTCCGAGCGCAGCTCGTCGGAAATAAGTTGCTTCTGCGCCTTCCCGTCGCAGTAGTATTCGGCGTTCAACATCCGCCATGCGGGCAGTTCGTTTGCCTCGCTGCCGGGCGCGCGTTCAGTGTTGTACGCCTTGAAGCGCTCAAACCCGAAGATGGGATAGCGCCCGTGCTGTCGGGGCGTGGAGAAATCAGGAAATAGCCGACTGGCGACGAAATCCTGGTTGCGGTAAACGATGCTGTAATTCGTGAGGAACTGATCGAGATTTGCCGTGGAAATTTCGCTCAAGAGGAACCTTCATCGAAGCGCGGAGCATGGTGGTTGCACAGGGAGTGCAATTCCATACCCGGCGCATTTCAGAGGCGGCCAAAAAGTGGGGGCGCGCTACCGATGCGCCCCCGGAAGCATCTAGACCGTCCCTGACGAAGAGACCAAATAAAAACATTTCAAACATAGGTGTTTCCTAACTTATTAATTCTCTTACTGGAAAACCCTGTACAGGAAACTCGTCCGCCTGCTGAGGTTTCGGCGGCATTACACTTGCCTCCGCTTCCGCCGGGCTCATGGGGTGCGCTTGCGTCTCAGCCGAAGGCAGACTTGCAGCTTGCCTCTTTGTCAGCATCACGCGCTCGCGCGGGCGGAACACGCCGCTGCTGGGCAGCGTCTCGGGAATTACTACCCACGTCTCGCCGATAACGTGTTCCTGCTTCTCCTTCTCCTGGCCAAGAAACCAGTTGAGCCATTCGCGGCATGGGGCAAGCGTATCCTGGAAAAGCACATTCGTCAGCGCGGTATATCGCGAGCCGTCCAGGTCAACGTCCGGCGCGAATTCCAACTTCGCGGCGACATCCACTATCTGCGCGGTCGTCCTCGCGCGGCATTCCAAAAGGTTTATGAGCTTCCCAATCGCCTTGTCGATGGCTTCGTCTTCGCAGTCGCGTTCCACAACCAGGGCTGCCAGGGTGGATTGCAGCCTGCGGCGTTCCGCCGCCTGCTTCGGCGTGAGGGTCAGCGCGGCGATTTGCTCAACGAGAGATTTTCCCTTGCGCTTGAATTCCTGAAGCTCGCGCTCACGTTCGGCGATCTCTGTTAGTGTCCGGCTCAAGGCTTGCTGAATTGCCGCGCTTGCGCCGTGCATGACCGTGTTCGTCTGGCCAGCGGAAGTCTTTTTCAACTCCGCGATCCGGCGCTCCTGGTAGGCAATGTGAATCCGGCACTTATCGAGTGCGATTTGCAGATCGCGTTCGGCGAGCATCGATTTTTGGCTGCGCGGACTCCAAATCGGGCCGCGAGATTTGCGCGTCTTCATTATTTCCACTCCAAACGCTGCGCCTGCATTTGGCCGCCCCTGGTAGGCCCGGCCAAGAGAAATACATCCTCACCGCGATAAGCCGCCAAGAGGTCCGGGCGAGCCTTCACCACTTCAGTGGTCGCGAGGCGGAAAGCATCCAGCGCCGTCATGCCTGGTGAGCGGCTAAGAAGCTCCTCGCACTTGTCGGAAACTGCCTTTGCAAAAACGTCACGCCCTCGTTCCACGATGTCCTCCTCTGCGCTTTTCGCATCGCGCCAGCCACGCGGCCAAAGCGGCCTTGCGGTATCTAACCACCTTACCAATCTTTACGTAGGGCGGTCGCGGGCCAGGATACCGTTCCGGCCTTAGCCGCCAATCTTTGACCGTTACCGCCGAAACCCTCAATATCCCCCCAACCTCCGCTGTCGTTAGCAGGCGCAAATCATCGGAGGCTAGTATTGTTGCCCTCACTTCTTTCCCTTCTTCCTGGGCTTCCCTTTCTTTTTGGGAGATTTGGGCTTGACTTCCACAGCCGCCTGTCCTTCACGAGAGGATGTTTTATTTCTCTCCCAAAATTCCTCGACGGTCTTGCTGTACGCCTCCGGGGGCTGAGGGTCGTTAAGCAGACCTTCCGTAACGGGCTCGGCCTTGCTTAGCTCGTTGAGGGTCTTTTTGAATTTGAGCGCTTGCAAATGCTGTGGGGTAGAGTCGTTCTTATCACGCAGCTCTTGAAACATCCGGGTGATCCTTTCCCGATCAAAGCCGATATACTCCCAGATGTCTCGGTTAATGGGATATCCTGCGAGGTCAGCCATCTTTAGCCACACCTTGATCGAAGGTTTGACCGAACCGTCTTCGTACTGATTGATGAGTGGACGACTAACCCCTAGGTCCCGCGCGAAGGCTGTTTTACTCCTGCGCCCACGCGCGCGCTTGACCAGACGGCCGCTCTCTGAGCCTTTCCCCATTGGGCCTCCAAAAAAACTCTTGCACTCCAGCGTAAGTTGACTTACACTGTAAGTGTACTTACGTTAGACAGCTTTTTGATTCCCTAACTTCTACCTAAAAAGGGAGGAACCACAATGAACCCCGTGGAAGAAATTACAAGGCTCCTGATAAGCAGGGCTATCAGGCGGAGCAAGAAAGGCTGGGCAACCGTAGCAGCAGAACTTTCGGCGGCGGTTGCCAGCAACATAACCGAATCAATGCTCCACGAGTTTACCCGTGCGAGGCGGTTCTCACCCTTCGAACCCAACAGCAAGGGTACCAAAAAATTGTTCCCTGCGGATTGGATACTTCCACTCGCTAGAATCACGGCCTCCCACGAGCTTGAGGCCTTTGCCCTCTGCGATGACTGCCGCCGTGCTCTCGCGGTCGGCAAAATCGGCCTGGATCAAATGGCTGGGAAGAGGTAGACGGTGGACTGGTTCCGAATTGAGGATTACGCCAAATCCGAGCACATCACCCCACGCGAAGCGTATCGTCGCGTGAGGGGCGGAGAAGTGGCTTGGCGCGACCGCCGCGCTGTGGACGGCCATCGGGGGACTATGATTCACAAGTCCGCATTCTCGCCAGAGAAGGCGCGTGATTTGGAGCTTGCGGCATCGTGCCTGCAATTCAGCCTTTTGCAACGCTCTAAAGTTGACGAGCAAGCCGACGCGCTGCCTATTTCACCCATGCAGCGCGACATCATGATGAAGCGCTTTCGGATCGTCCAGCTCTTCATTAATTGTAACTGGAAATCCGAACAGTACCCATCGAAGCGGGCATACGCTAAAGCCATCGCCAAGCGCGAGGGAATTTCCGCCCGCACGATCTACCGTTGGAAGGAGAAGTGGGAGCAGAGGGAAAACCTCTTGGATTTGCTCAGAGATAAGCCCGGCCCGGAGGACGGCACGGGCTCGATTCTCGACAAGGACATGCGGGCGCACATTTACGATTGCTACGTTCTAAAAAGGCTGACACCGCCGCAATGCCACAGTAGTTTAAAACGGTATCTCGCAGCGAAGCAACATGGTGCTGGCGTGGGCGTCGCCTACGGCGATCCTAGCGAAAGCACGACCAAGCGATATATCCGCAAAGAGCTGAGACCTAAGTTCGGAGCGGAGCGTGAAGGTAAAGAGGCGGTGAAGGCCGCTTCGGGTTATCTCGATTGCACACGCGAGGATGAGTTTTCGGGCGATAGCTGGTGTGTCGATGAGTGGGAAGTCGATGGCGCATTTTGCGACGAGCGTGACCACCGCCGCATTTTTAACTACGGCGCCGGGCGCCCGATTGTTCACATCCTCAGCATCATCGACGAAAGAACGAGCTGCGTTCTTGACCACCTGGTGACATGGCAACTCTCGCTTGAGGACGCAGTGTTCGCGCTGGCGGAGCGCACTATTCGCCAGCATTTTCTTCCCAAACGTGTTGTTTCCGACCGCGCCGGCCGATTCCGCGCCCTGGTGCGCGGGCACATCGTGGTGGGCAGCGACGGGGATTTGATAAAGAAGCTCGCCGGGCCGCTGGGTGATCTTGGAGTCATTCCGCGAGGTTCGGAGGAAAAGAATCCGCGCGCAAATCGGGTTGAGCGCCTGCACAGAATGTACGCGGACCGCGCGCGCGAATTCGGCGCATCGTGGAAGCCGCCGCTCAAGGGCCACAAGCATCGCGAGATTGATGACGCGGTTGACCGGCACCTGAACATTCACTGCCGGTATGGAACTATCGGCCCGCAACTGATGTTCATTCAGGAAGCCGAGCGCATGATTGCCCGGTGGGTCGAGGAAATCAATCTGGCCGAAACCGAAGCCGAGGGTTGCCACGGCCTCACGCGGCTTGCAGCTTTCCGGCAGTTTCAGCCGCCCGCCGAAGAAATTGCCCGGCGCAAGCCGACTCAGGTCGTTCTTGACCTGGCGTTCGCGGAGCGCGACGAGCGCGCGATCCGCGAGGGCGGGATTATCGAATTGAAGGATGGTGCGCGCTATTCGTCACCGCAACTGATCGAATGGCGCACGCGTTTGGGTGAAACCAAAGTCCCCGTGATGTGCTACCGGCGCGATCCGCTGCATTTGATTGTGTCGCCTCCGGGCGCGGACTCCATTGTTGCGGAGCGCCGCGCCATCGTCGGAACCAAAGACGAAGAACTGCTTTCGCTTCAGATCGAAAAGCAAAAGCACCTGCGAAAGATTTTCGGCGGCTCAGCCGCGGAGCTTGACCGCCAGATGCGCGAAATCGCGAGCAGCCTTCCCAAGGACCGCCGCGCCTTTAGTCCCAGCTCGATGCCCGCAAAGCGTATGCCTACTTCCGCAGAGGCCGCGCGGCAGATTTTGGAGATGAAGGACTAGTGGACTTTTCAAACCCAATCCGGCAGGAAGCGCGGCAGAAACTTTACGTTTACATGTCGCGAACCGGGTCAACGCTCCAGGCGATCTCCCTCTCCATGGGCGAAAACTATCAGACGATGCGGCAGTTTTGCAGCGGGTCGCGGATAAGCGACCGCAACGGTTTGGGCAGCCCGATGGCCCGCAGAGTACTCGCATTCCTCGCGGACAATCCAGTGCCGCTTCCTGAGCTGCCCGGCAAGCTCTACGAAACCCACGCCACGCGCATGATGGATAAAATGCTGGCATCGATTCGGCGCGGACGCTGGGGAACGCTCCAAGGCCCGGCGGGCGCGCAAAAAAGTTTTTTGCTGGAGTATCGCGCCGCTGAGGCCGCGTGTGAGCCTGAGCCCTGGCTTGTCTATATTCGCGTGTCACCGTCTGGAATGTCGCCGTCTGTGTTGCTGGGACGCATCTCGCGGGCGTTGAGTGTGCCCTATAGCTATTCCACCGACGGAATCCGCCAAAACCTGCTTCACGCGCTGCGGCGGCGCAAATCGTCTGTGGCTGTGGCGCTGGATGAAGGTCAGCACCTTGGTTCGCGCGTCGATACACTCGAAACCCTGCGCGAGATCGGCGACCTGGCGCGCGCTCGCATAGGCATTTTGGTATGCGGCAACGAGGCGGTCTTACGCCTCTTCGATCCGCGCCGCAATGTGCATTTCGAACAGTGGAGGAGCCGTATTCAGCAACTGGAAGAATCTGTCCTTGGCCCCTCGCGCACGGAGGGCCGCCAGATGATTCTTGGCGAATTGCCCGGCCTGAGCGCCGGAAAAGTTGAAGCACTTTTGGATAGCGCCGAAGTGAAAGACCCTGAGAGCGGCAAGAGCTACGTCAGCGCGCGGCGATTGTTCAATATATTGCGCGATATGCGGACATGGAAGGAGTGAACTGATCGTGCGACAGTACGAAACACTTCTCAGTGGCACGCTGCGCGATCTGCTCGGACAGCTCAGCCGGGAGTGTGAAGATTTGGACGGAAATCTTGTCTGCGCGATCTTCCAATTCGATCAGTTCCTTGTCGCGCCAAACCCGCATTTGACCGAGGGGGAGAAGGAAATCTTGGTAGGCACGCTGCTCCCTGCAATAGAGACAGCGACGTGAAAGATGCTGGATTTGCAAAAGAAATTTGTTAGGCAAGTCGGATTGCCGCGCTGGTTACGCAGCGCGGCGATCCTAATCTCACACCGGAGGTAAGTCCAGTGAAGACTAAATTGAATGTAGCAAAAACGAGAGAGCCAGAGAAGAAACCCGAAGCTCCGGCATACGAGCCGGACTTCGAAGGGATGTACGAACTCAGAAAAAGCCTTCCAATCCTTGGAGTCGGGCCTGCGCCCAGCGCGGATGACTGTAGGAATTTCTGCTCCTTTGCTTATAAAAGAGCTGAGAAACTTACCGAGTTTTTTGCTCTGGCCATGATTGGAATGGATGCTGAGGGAAGCGATTTCAGAAGTGATGACCTTCCCTATGAGTGGGTAGCCGACTCAATTAGGTTGCAACTTGAACTTTGGAAACTCGCTTCCGACCGGCTGTTCGACATTCGCCGTGAAGAAGAGGATCGTGTCGAGAAGAATCTCCCGAAGACTGCCTGACTCCATCCAGCCGGAGGCCATCCGCCCGGATCGGCCTCCGGCCCCGCCATTTCTAATTTTCCAGCCGTTCTCTAGTTCTCTAATTCTTGCATCCTGTGACTTTCCTTCTTTGGTTTCTGTGATTATCGGATTGTGCCCTCTTTCCATTTTCATCAGCTCGTTTTTTCCAATTCTCCACCGCCTCGCGCCGGGCCAAGTGCAACTTTCAGAATTTTGGTCACAAACTTTTGGTCACAAACACGATTCTTGGCCAAGAACCGGCCTGCTATAACATCTTTATTTTCAGTGATGGCTCCGATGCTGAGTTTGTGACCATGATTCATCTTGTGCCATTATCTCCGACTCACCTCGTAATCCATTTGTTGAAAACAAAGCACTTCTTACCTATCGCCAGCCAACTCCATCAATCGCCATGTGACAGCAACCCTGGCCCGTCGCAATCAAGGTTGAAACGTCGCCAGGCGGGCCGCGGGTGTATACTTTGTCACTCCGAATCAGGCATTTTCCGCGGGAGGTTTCCTTTTGTGGACCGCATTCATCAATCTCTGATCGTGACCCGTGCTGTCCTGGTGTGCGCCGTGGTTCTCGCCGGGCTGGCGCCAAGCCGAGCGCGCGCGCAGGAAGTCGACCCCAACCTGTTTTCCGGAATGAGCTGGCGACTGATCGGACCTTTTCGCGCCGGCCGCGCCCTGACCGCCACGGGTGTTCCGGGCCAGCCGGAGGTCTTTTACTTCGGCGCAGTGGGTGGCGGCGTTTGGAAGACCATGGATGGCGGGCGCACCTGGAACCCGATCTTCGACTCGGAGCCCATCGCCTCCATCGGCGCCATTGCCGTCGCGCCTTCGAATCCCGAGGTCGTTTACGTGGGTTCCGGCGAAGCCGACATGCGCGATGACATTTCCTACGGCAACGGCATGTACAAATCCACGGATGCGGGCAAAACCTGGGCGCGCATTGGCCTGGAAGACAGTCGCCAGATTGGCCAAATTGTGGTGGACTCGCAGAATCCCGATCGATTGTTTGTCGCCGCGCTGGGTCACGCTTACGGTGCGAACGCCGAGCGCGGCGTTTTTCGTTCCACCGACGGCGGGGCAACTTGGCAGAAGGTTCTCTTCAAAGACGAAAACACCGGTGCGATTGATTTGGCCTCGATCCCCGCGACGCGCGCATCGTTTACGCCGTGTTGTGGAATACGCGCCGGCCGCCCTGGGAAGTTTATCCGCCGTCTTACGGCGGCGGCGGGCTTTATAAATCCACCGACGGTGGCGACACCTGGCAACAGCTCACCGAGGGACTTCCGACGGATGGCCTAGGCCGCATGGGGATTTCGATTTCGCGATCGCAGCCGGACCGCGTCTATCTGCTCGTGGACGCGAAGGACGGCGGCGTCTATCGCTCGGATGACGCGGGCGCGCACTTTCAACTTACCGATAACGAGCGCCGCATCTGGGGGCGCGGCTGGTATTTCGGCGGCATCACCGCGGACCCGAAGAATCCCGACGTGGTCTACGTCTGCAACACCTCGACCTACCGCTCCACCGACGGCGGAAAGAGTTTCGACGCCATCAAGGGAGCTCCGGGCGGCGACGATTACCACAGCCTTTCGATTACCCCCGATGATCCCCATCGCATGATTCTCTCAAGCGATCAGGGCGTAGTGATCAGCGTGGACGGCGCGAAGACCTGGACGTCCTGGTATAACCAACCCACCGCGCAGTTTTATCACGTCATTACGGACGCGCATTTTCCCTATTGGGTATGCGGGCCGCAGCAGGATTCCGGCGCCTTGTGCACGGAAAGCCGCAGCCACGCGCGCGGAATCAGCACGCGCGATTGGCGGCCCATTGGAGTGGGCGGCGAGAGCCAGTACATCGCGCCCGATCCCCTTGATCCCAACATCTATTACGGCGGCTCGTTCGGCGCCGCAGTGGGCAAGTTCGATCTGGCCACGGATGAAACGCAGGATGTTGCGCCTTCGCTGGCGTATCCCGGAGACTATCGCCACACCTGGACGCTGCCCACGGTGATTTCTCCGCGCGATCCTCGGGAGATTTACTTCAGCACGCAGATTCTCTTTCGCTCGAAAGACGCCGGCAACACCTGGCAGGTGCTGAGTCCCGACCTTACGCGCGAAGACCCCGGCGCGCCACCCAATCTCGACCCCCTTACCGCCGCCGATGTCCCTGCAGGTGAAGGGAAGCGCCGCGGCGTGATTTACACCATCGCGCCCTCGCCGCTGGTCGCGGGTGAAATCTGGGTCGGCACGGATGATGGGTTGATTCAGGTGACGCACGATGACGGCAAGACCTGGCACAACGTTACGCCACCCGGCCTTACTCCCTGGTCGAAGATCAGCATTCTCGATGCTTCGCACCACGATCCCAATGGAGCTTACGCCGCTGTTGATCGCCACCGGCTGGAAGACATGAAGCCGCATTTCTACCGCACGCACGATGGCGGCAAGACGTGGCAGGAAATTTCCAAAGGCATTCCCGAGGGAAGCTACGCGCAGGCCATTCGCGAAGATCCCGTGCAGCGGGGCTTGCTCTTTGCCGGCACCGAAACCGGAGTGTTTGTCTCCTTCAACGACGGCGATAGCTGGCAGCCGCTGCAATTGAATCTGCCCAACTGCTCGGTGCGCGACCTGGTGATTAAGAACGACGATCTGGTGATCGGCACGCACGGGCGTTCCTTCTGGATTCTCGATGACATCATGCCGCTGCGCCAGGCGCGTGCTGCGGCAGGCTCGTCGGCATATCTCTTTAAACCGGCCGTTGCCTATCGCGTGCGCCCCGGCGGCTTTGAAGGCACGCCGCTGCCGCTCGATGAGGCACAGGGCGATAATCCGCCCGACGGAGCGTACCTTGACTACTACCTGCAAAGCGCGTCGAGCGGGCCGGTCACGCTGGAGGTTCTTGATTCGGCGGGCAAGCTGGTCCGCCGATATGCGAGCGATGATCGGCTGCCGCGCACCGACCCCAAGCGGTTGGATATTCCCGCGGTCTGGATTCATCCGCCGCTCGCTCTCTCCACCGCGCCAGGGATGCATCGTTTTGTTTGGGACATCACCTATCCCAGTTCCGCTTCCGGCGGTGGCGGGCAGAATCTTTTTCGAGGCGGGGCCAATCCCTGGGCGCCGCCGGGTCAATACCAGGTGAAGCTGACCGTGGACGGCAAGAGTTATACTCAGCCGCTCACTTTAAAAATGGATCCACGCGTAAAGACCTCGCAAACCGACCTGATAAGGCAATTCGAGCTGGCGCGGCAGATTGGCGCGGAGCAAGTGGAAGTCAGTTCAGCCTTGCGCGTGGCGACGCGAGTGCACGACCAGCTTGAATCGCTCCGCTCGAAAGCAGGCGGCACGGTGCTTGCCGGGCAGATTGCGGAGATCGACCACAAGACCATGGCCGTCGCCGGGCCGGTGCCGCCGCCCGGACCGTTCGCCGAGGCCGAACCGCCGGCTTTCGATTTCAACACGCTCCGTTCATTGAACACTTTGTTGGGCCAAGTGTCGCGCGCCGTGGAAAGCGCTGACGTTGCGCCCTCCGCCGACGCCATGACCGCCTTCACGCAGGAAAAGCAAGGCGCGGAAAAGGCGCTCGCCCGCTGGGCGGAAATCAAGACTCAGGATTTGCCGAAGCTCAACGCTGCCCTAAAGCAAGCCGGCCTGCCAGCCATTTCGCTCGAAGACCGCGGCGGCCGGGGTCGCGCGGAAGCCCCGCCGACGACGGATAACGATGACGACGATGACTTTAAGTGATTCGGCGCTGCCCGGAGCTTGCTGTGGCCGGTCAGTTATATGAGGAGTACAGAAATGCGTAAGAGCTACGATTTCTCAAAGTCCGTCAAGAATCCCTATGCCCGCCGGATGAAGAAACAGATCACCATTCGGATTGACATGGCCGCCATCACCTATTTCCGATCAATGGCCGCGGAACGAGGCATCCCCTATCAAAGCCTGATGAATTGGTACCTCGTGGAATGCGCCGCATCCAAGCGCGCCCCGAAGTGGCACAGTTTGTTGTAGCGTCGATCTCCGATCCGTCGCCCGAAGGCTTTGAGTCGCAGGGCGGTCACGATTCGGCGGTCAGAGACCGCCGCTACCGATACCAAATTGCACCATTGCCGGGTGCGGTCAGGAATGTACCGACCGTGGCTACCATTTTTTGCAAGCCGCACCACATTCGGACCATCATTCATCTTGCATCGCAAGCCAGCAAAGTGTCACAATGTAAACTGCAGATGTTTTGTTCCTTGAACGAGTTCATGAGTTCGAATTGAATTGAGTCTCCATCCATCCCAAGGGTGATTGATGAAACTCCGTCTTCTTAGCCTGATTTTTCTTCCTGCCGCGCTTCTGCCGGCCGCGGCGAGCGCGCAAGTGAGCTTCAACCGCGACATTCGGCCCATCATGTCAGACACGTGTTTCAAGTGCCACGGTCCGGACAAGACCGCGCGCCAGATGGACCTGCGCCTGGACGTTCGCGAGGAGGCGCTGAAGCCGCTTGCCGACGGCAGCATTCCCATCGTTCCGGGCAAGCCTGACCAGAGCGAGATCATCAAGCGGATTTTCTCCACCGATCAATCGGACATCATGCCGCCCGAATACGCGCACAAGACCTTGACGCAGGCGCAGAAGGAAACCCTACGCCGGTGGGTTCTGGAGGGCGCGAAATACGAGGCCCTCTGGAGCTTCCAGCCCATCAAGCGGCCGCCTGTTCCGGAGAACGTGGAAGATCCCGCGCTGGTCGTAAATCCCATCGACGCATTTGTCCAGGAGCGGCTCGCCAAAGAGGGCTTGCAGCCGTCGCCCGAAGCCGATCGCCGCACTTTGATTCGCCGCGTGACGCTCGATTTGACGGGCCTGCCGCCCACGCCGCAGGAAGTGGAGCAATTTGTCGCGTCAAAATCACCCGATGCTTACGCGAAGCTGGTCGACCGGCTGCTTGCCTCGCCGCGCTATGCCGAAATGGAAACCATGCACTGGTTGGATGCGGTGCGCTACGCGGACAGCCGCGGCTACCACGGTGACAATCCGCAGCCCGCGTGGCCGTATCGCGATTACGTGCTGCGGGCGTTCCGCGACAACAAACCCTTTGACGACTTCACTCGCGAGCAGCTTGCCGGCGACTTGCTGCCCAATGCCACGACGGAGCAGAAGGTCGCGTCCGCGTACAACCGCATTCTGCGCACTTCGCAGGAAGGTGGAATCCAGAACAAGGAATATCTGGCCAAGTACGGCTCGGACCGCGTGCGCACCGTCAGCGCCGTGTGGCTCGGCCTGACGACCGGTTGCGCGGAGTGCCACGATCACAAATTTGATCCCATCCTTACCCAGGATTTTTACGCCATGAAGGCGTTCTTCGCCGACATCAAGGAGGAAGGACTTCTACCCGGCCAGGGCAAAGATGCGTGGACAACCCTGCCGCTTCCGAGCGAGGACCAGACCCGGCAGCAAGCCCAGCTCGACGCGGATTTGCAGGCCGTGCAGGCCGCTCTCGACGCGAAAACCGATGCGCTCAAACCGCAGCAGGCGACCTGGGAACAAACGCTGCTGGCGGATTCGCAGGCGGATCGATTTAAGTGGCAGTACCAGCGGCCCTTCGCCGCGAAATCGGCGCACGGCGCGGTCCTGACCATCTACAACGACGAACCGGTGGACAGCAACATTTACATCACGGACGGCGCGGGATCGCTGAATTTCCATCGCGGCCCGGGGAACGGATTGGTCGTGGCGAGCGGGCCGAATCCGGACAATGAAACTTACACGGTCAGCTTCCGCCCGGGCGCAGGCACGTGGACGGAGCTGGGCGTGCACGTCATCCAGGACGAAAGCTTGCCGGGGAATCGCCTGGGGCGCGGCTCCGACCGTTTCATCCTGACGGAAGTCGAAGCAAGAGTTTCAGTTGATGGGAAGCAGCCAGCGGTGAAGTCGCCGTTTGTGCTCGCCACGACGAATGGAACCGGCGAAACCGAAGGTCACCCGCCCATGGCGGCAATCGACGGCGATCCCAAGACCGGCTGGGCGGAGGACAGCGAGGACGGCAAGAGCCCGTTCCTGGCGCTGCGTTTTGCGCACCCCGTGAAGACGCGCGCCGCCGCCGTCATCACCGTTTATCTGCATCAGGATTCCGCGCTGCGGCGCGCCACCATCGGGCGATTTCGCCTGGCGCTGTCCAGTGCGCAATACTCCTGGCCGGAACTGGGCGATTCCGGAGTGGATGCAGGCCTGAAGATCGATACGGACAAGCTCACCCGCATGGGCGTGCGCGAGGGCATGCCCGGCGACGTTCTGAAAGTTCTCAACGTAAGCGCGGAAAAGCGTACCAAGGAACAGGTAGCGACTCTACGCGAGCATTTCCAGTGGTCTGAGCCGCAGTTGCTGCCCGCTTTTATCGCGGTGGAAAAAATCAAGGCGCAGCAACTGATCCTCGAAGCATCAATCCCTCGCTGCCTCGTGACCGTTGCGACAACGCCGCGCGAAACGCGCATCCTGCCGCGCGGTAATTGGATGGATGACTCCGGCAAGATCGTTCAGCCGGCGATTCCCATTTTCCTGGGTAAATTGGATACGGGCGGGCGCCGCGCCACTCGCCTGGATTTCGCCAACTGGCTGGTGTCTCGCGACAATCCACTCACGGCGCGCGTATTCGTCAATCGCGCCTGGCAGCAATTTTTCGGGACGGGCATTTCCAAAGTTTTAAACGATCTCGGCTCGCAGGGTGAATGGCCCAGCCACCCGGAACTGCTCGACTGGCTGGCGGCGGAGTTCATGGAACCCACCTGGGATGCCGGGGGCACGCACCCCTGGGACGTGAAGCATATCATTCGCACCATCGCGATGAGTCATACTTATCGGCAGTCGTCGCTGAGCACGCCAGAGCTGGATGAAAAAGACCCGGACAACCGCCTGCTAGCACGCCAGAGCCGCTTCCGCGTCGATGCTGAGGTGGTGCACGACATCGCGCTGTCCGTTTCGGGCCTGCTCGTCGAGAAATTCGGCGGGCCGAGCGTGAAGCCTTATCAGCCTGAGCTCTTCTGGTCGTCGCTGAATTTCCCCAAGCGCGATTATTCCCCAAGTCGGGGTGACGATTTGTACCGGCGTGGCGTGTACATTCACTGGCAGCGGACGTTCCTGCAGCCGAGTCTCGCGGCGTTTGACGCCTCCACACGCGAGGAGTGCACGGTGAACCGAGTGAATTCCAACACGCCACTGCAAGCGCTGGTGCTGCTGAACGATCCGATTTTTGTTGAGGCGGAGCGGGTCTTCGCGCAACATGCACTCGAAAAAGGCGGGCCGAATTTGAACGCGCGAATCTCCTGGGCGTTCATGCAGGCGCTCGGCCGCACGCCCGCGCCCGGGGAGGAGCAGATTCTCGCAAGTCTTTACCAGAAGAGCTACGCGGATTTTCGCGCTAATCCCCAGCGCGCGATAAGCCTGCTGCAAGTGGGAGAATCGCCCGTGGCGAAGGACCTGCGACCGACGGACTTGGCCGCGATGACTATGGTCACGCGCGCCATTGTGAATTTGCACGAGACGATTACGAGGAATTAAATCGTAGGGGCGGCTCAAAGCCTTCGGGCGACGGGGCGTGGCCGCCCTTGCGACGGGGGCAACCACGAGGGTTGCCCCTACGAACCAGAGGAGCTACACATGGACCCCAAAATCACGCTTGCGAACGCTATCAATCGCCGTACTTTTCTTGGTTACGGCGTCTCCGGCCTCGGCATGTTTGCGCTGAACGGCCTGATGAACCCGGCTTTATATGCCGATAATGCGCCGCTGGTTTACACCTCAAAGGGCGTGGTGAACCCGCTGCATTTTCCGCCGCGGGCGAAGCGCGTCATCTTTCTTTATCAAGCCGGCGGCCCATCGCATCTTGAGACGTTTGACCCGAAGCCCCAGCTCGCGGAGTTGGACGGCAAGCCCATGCCGGAATCGTTCACCAAAGGCCAGCAGATCGCGCAGCTTCAAGGAAAAAAGCTGATCTGCTTCGGGCCACAGCACAAATTCCAGAAATTCGGGAAGTCGGGCCTCGAAATGTGCGGGCTGTTTCAGCAGCTCGGCAGCGTGGCAGACGATCTGTGCATCGTGCGCTCGATGACCACCGAGCAGATCAATCACGACCCGGCGCACGCGGTGATGAACGCGGGAATGATTGTTGCTGGGCGGCCCAGCATGGGCTCATGGGTGTTCTACGGTCTGGGCTCCGAGGCGGAGGACCTGCCGGGCTTCATCGTGCTGATGTCTTCCGGCAAGGGCGGGCAGATGCAGCCCATCGCCTCGCGCCAGTGGTCGTCCGGGTTCCTGCCCAGCAAGTTCCAGGGAGTGAAGTTCAACGCCATTGGCGATCCCGTGCTCTACATCAAGAATCCCCAGGGCGTGGACACGGGTCTTCAGCAGGCTTCCATCAACGCCATCGACGCGCTCGACAAAATTGAATACGACACGGTGAAAGACCCCGAAGTGCTGACGCGAATTTCCCAGTACGAGATGGCGTTCAAGATGCAAGCCAGCGTGCCCGGGCTGGTGGATATGAGCAAGGAGCCGCAGTCGATTCTGGATATGTACGGAGCGAAGCCCGGCGACGGGTCGTTCGCGTCGAATTGCCTGCTGGCGCGGCGCCTGGCGGAGCGTGGCGTGCGCTTCATCCAGCTTTATCACCGCGATTGGGACCATCACGGGCAAATCAAAGTGAACATGGTCTTCAAGGCGCAGGAAACCGACCGCGCCGCCGCCGCGCTGATCAAGGACCTGAAGCAGCGCGACATGCTGAAAGACACATTGGTGGTCTTCGGCGGCGAGTTCGGCCGCACGCCGATGTCGCAGGGAGGCGACGGCCGCGACCATCACATCAAGGGATTTTCGTTCGTGCTCGCCGGCGGAGGGATCAAGGGCGGACTCGCCTACGGCGCAACGGACGAACTCGGCTACGCGGCGGTGGAGAACCCCGTCACCGTACACGATTTCCACGCCACCATGCTTTATCTCCTGGGCATCGACCACAAGCGCCTGACCGTGAAGTATCAGGGCCAGGACGCCCGGCTGACGTTTGTGTTCGGCGAGGTGGTGAAGGGAATCGTGGCGTGAAGTAGCGAAAATGCGCTCACCTCTTGCAAAGCCTGGATTGGCGCTGGTTGTGGGGTTGTTCCTGACTCTTCAACCTTCAGCACGTGCGAATGAATGTGTCGAGCTTGATCTTCCAAGCCAGATTAAGAGTTCGAAGGCTATCTTCATTGGTACGGTGATGGGCTTTGACCAAGGTAGACTGGTGACCAGGTTCCAGGTAACGGAATCCTTTAAAGGGGTGAAGGGCAATCATGTTGGGGTCGCTCAGTTGCCCGGTTGGTGGTTTGATTTTCGGATGGGCAAGCAATATCTGGTATTTGCAGGCGGATGCCCGTGGAATGACGCAGAGAAAGACTGTTTGTTCACTGGCATCTGCTCCGGTACCCACCCATTGGAATACGCCCGTGCAACTGTGGAGCAGTTGAGATCTGAGAGAAGCGGCAAACCTTTAGCGCCGGTCTACGGGAGCCTGATCCGCACACTGGAAGAAGAGGCGGCGATTCAGCAGGAAGACTACGTCCGACCCCTGCCAGGCATTTTGGTCAAACTGAAGTCCGATACGAGGTCCCTTGAATCCAGGACCGATGACGACGGAGTGTACTCTTTTCGTCACGTTCCACCAGGCAAGTATCAAGTCTCTGCGGAATTACCTCCCAATCTGGAACTCGGAGAGTTATTAGGGAAGGGAACGCCTCCCCCTTTGGACCTTGGGCACAGATCGTGCAAGAGGCTCGACCTGTACGCGCTGCCCACGGGTAGGATCAGCGGTAAAATCATCGGTCCGGATGGAAATCCTTTGAGTTCCACTTATGCGGAGCTTTACTTTGCCAGCCACTACGATGAGAGAGGATCTGGGTTATTCGGGTATCAAGGCAGGGCAAGACCCGGGGAAGAGTGGAAGCCATTCGAATTTTACCATCTCCCCGCCGGAGACTACATTTTGGTCTTCAATCGCCTAAACAGATATGAACCGGCTACTCCGTTCCCGCGCACGTTTTATCCCCATGCTTCGGAGCTGAAAGGCGCGCAGGTCATTCACTTGTCAGACGGACAGCAGATCTTGGATGCTGATATTTACGTTAACAGCCCGTAGGTGCAGAGGCAGATCGCGGATATGAAGGCAAGCAATCAGAGCTTGACGCGTACATACAAAGTGGCAATATGATATATACTAGGGCTGGAAACGGAACATGGCTGCAACACTCACGTCAATACGGCTTGACATTCAACTTGCCGACGAAGCTCGCAAAGTTCTGGGTGTAAAATCGCGGACGGAAGCCGTCCACATCGCGCTCAGGGAAATTGTGGCTTTGAGTCGGTTCAAGAAACTGATGAGCAAATACAGGGGCAAGCTCACGTTCGCGGGCCACGGTGAGTAACCTCATAATCCTCGACACATCTGTCTTTATTGATTATCTGCGCTTCGGCAGGCATGAACAGCGGATCCAATCGCTTGCCGGACCCGTCCGAATTTCATCCGTGGTCCTGGCGGAATTATGGCGTGGAGCCAGGGAGCGTGCGGAAAAGGAATTCCTGCTGGCGCTCGAAAGGAATCGTCGCCTGTTCCTGACTCCTACGGAGGCGAACTGGCTCGAATCGGGCCGCATACTTGGGCAGATCTACGCAGACCAAGGCTTCGGGCCCGACAAACTGCGCGACTTGCATTTCGACATGCTCATCGCTCTCACCGCCCGTTCCTCGGGGGCACGTCTGATTACTTCCGATAAGGCCGATTTCGAAATGATCTGCTTGTACCGGAAATTTGAAATCGAAATATGGGAGACCTAGCATCTAGACTTTGTCTTGGATTATCGCAGCCAGCGAAAATCAACTCGATTTTCACAAACTGGCGTCGCTGTCAAACTGCGACGGGTCCCAGGCGTTCGGGTCCGCGAGCTTTTCCGCCAGCTTCGGGTGGGGAGCTTTGTAAAAATACATCCAACAGGGGAGCTTTCGCCGATAGGGGGAAAGCTCGCTGATGACCCGCATTTTTTCCGGGCGCAACCCAATAATCTCGAACATATGGATGCCTTCACGGCGGCAACTTTCCAGGGCCCACGCCAGCATCGGCGCGAGCAGGGTTATATTGCCGTCCAAAGCCTGAAAGTCGATCAGGCGCATCCGCGTCAAGCTATGGGCAGGATTGTCGTACCGAAGGAAGATGGCATAGGCGGTAATAGGGTTCGTGCCTGCTGTCAAAATCCATACCCGATCGTTGCGAAGTGGATACTTGAAATGCCATTCCAGCGCTTCGCGAGTGCGAACTGCCAGTAGCAGATGCGGATTGTTTCTCCTCTGGCATTCCCAAAACACATCGAAGCGTGAATCAATATTCTTACAGAGCTGAAAAGGGTGTTCCGCGCCATTTCGGGGCAAAGCTCGAAATGAAAAGGATTGTACGATCGCCAGCGCGCCCGCCAGACCAAAGCTCAGTGGCCTGGCAATGGGAATCGCTTTCTCCCTGAGCCAGGCGGCCAAAAAACCTTGCCGGTTGGTGATCGAAAATACCGAACGCCCCCAGTCGCCGGTCGGGACACGCGGGGAATCGAAAATATTGAAGGAGTCATGTCCGGCAGGGCCCACCGTGGCATTCAGGAACAGGTCGACATTCTTCTGGGAGAAGTAGAGGTCGAGCAGCGCCAAGGAGTATGGCCGGTAATCCAAATCTACAACCCAGGCGTGAGCGACGGCCGTCAGTAATCTTTCCCCGCCCAATTCGTAAAAAAGCGGGATGTTGCCGAGATATCCCACAATCCTGCCGTCTGGACGCTCGACAACCCACCCTTTGGACCAGGCGCGGCCAACCGACAAATAGGCGGGATTATTGGCCCAGAGATGTTCCCACTCCTCGTACGGTCTCGCCGGCCGTTTATAGGCGATTTGGAGCGCGTCGATCTGATCGTAATCTTCAAACGCCACTTCACGGATTTTCAAGTTTTGAGCAGGTTTGTGAGCGCTCTTGGTGAAGTCACTGCTTTGTTGGAGCTCCATGGAAAGTTTCCTCGGCTTCGTAGGCAAGAGTGGGCGCTGGTGAAGACAGGTTCTAAACGGGGAAGTGGCAGGAGCGCCGGCGTGATTCCTCACCATCCGTACTTGCGAGATCATTCTCTGCGGGTTGGCCGGCTCGCAGTTGTTCAATCCCCGCAGAGAGTTGCGTCACCGTGGGAGCGGTGAACAGCATGCCCAATGGAATTTTCAAATCGAATGCTTTCCGAAGCCGAGCGATAAGCTGAGCTCCCAGCAGGGAATTTCCTCCCTGCATGAAAAAATTGTCGTTCACCCCAATTTCATTTGATCCAAGCAAATTCGCCACGATGGACATTACTTCCTCTTGAAGGGCGGTGCGTGGTGCGGCGCAGGACCGGCTGGTCAAGGTATTCGATTCGTTCGGCGGAGGCAGGGCGCGGCGGTCGACTTTGCCGCTGGAATTGAGCGGCAGCGATTCGAGCAAAACGAATATTTTTGGAACAAGATATTCGGGAAGATAGAGAAGAAGAAAATTGCGGAGCTCTTCGGCACGCGGTTCGGGTTCCTGGGAGGCGACGATGTACGCCACCAACTCCTTCTCCGCGTTGCCATTGTCCCAGGCAATCACGCAGCTTGCCTCGACCGAGGGGTGGCGGCAGAGCGCGGCGATGATTTCACCGGGCTCAATTCGGTAACCTCGAATCTTGATCTGATCATCCGTCCGGCCCAGAAACTCGATCTGGCCGTCAGGAAGATATCGCGCGAGATCTCCAGTTCGGTAGAGGCGAGCTCCGAGCTCGGCGCTATAAGGGTTCGGAACGAACTTTTCGGCGGTAAGCGCGGGGCGGTTGAGGTACCCGCGCGCCAGCCCTTTCCCACTTACACAGATCTCACCCGTCGCACCGGCGGGAACCTGCTTCAGGTTTTCGTCCAATAGAAGGACATGCACATTGCTAATCGCTTTCCCGATGGAAGGCAAGCTTCCCGGGGTTCCGCCGGCAGGCACGACGCCTGACGTAGTGACCACCGTACACTCCGTCGGGCCGTAATTGTTGATCAACTGGAAAGGCAAACCCTTGGGGGGATATTTGCGCAGCGCGTCAGCGCCCGTCAGCATCAGCCGCAGCGGCGTGGCAGCCGGCCATTCGAGGCCCATCAGCAGTTCCGCCAGCGGGGTGGGCACAAAGGTTATTGTGATTTCCTGAGCCACAAGCCAATCACGAAGGTCCTCGGCATTGTTGCGGAGGCTCTCCCCCGGAATATGCAGGCTCGCGCCTGAGCAAAGGTACGGCCATAATTCCCACACCGAGGCGTCAAATCCCGGGCTCGCCACCAAGGTTGCACGGTCGGCGGGAGTTACTCGAAACGCCTGGAGGTGCCAATGAACTAAATTGCGAAGCGCCTCGTGCCTGATCTCCACCCCCTTCGGTTGGCCGGTAGACCCGGAGGTGTAGATGATGTAGGCGAGCTCCTGCGCATCGGTCCTAGCGGGGGGCAGGGAAGCTGGGTAGCGGGAGATTACTTCGGCATCTTTCTGGAGGTTTACAACCCGGCACTGATCGGACGCAATGCCCGGCGCGAGGCTTTGTTGCGTAACCACCCAACCTGCTCCGCTATCCTCCACCACAAATCTCAGCCGCTCGATCGGCCACGCTGGATCGAGCGGGACATATGCTGCGCCGGTCTTTAGAACCGCCAGGGCGCTGACCGCCAGCGCCGGGGAACGGGGCAGACAAAGGATGACAGGTTGAGCACCGTCTGCGCGGTGGGAAAGCAGGTGGCCTGCCAAACGGTTGGCCTGCAGTTCCAGCGCGCCGTAAGTCAAATCCTCCCCTTCGGTAGAAACCGCTATGCTCTCTGGGCTTGCCTTCGCTCTTGCTGTCACTAACTCGGTGAGCCGTTCGCCCATTGTCTCTTC
>JASHTO010000498.1 GCA_030040515.1 Terriglobia bacterium | reverse complement strand
ATTCTAAGTGTGAATCGACATCCCGTGGACTCCGTCGAGGAGTTCAACAAGCTCCAGGGGCAATTAAAGTCCGGTTCGGACGTAGTCCTGCTGATCGCTCGCCCGGATGAGCGCAGCTTTTCAACGCTGTTCCTGGCGGATCGTCTGCCATAAATCGGAGAAGGGAACGTTTTGGAACCTTCTGGTCACAAAACTCGCGGGATTTCCTGTGCCGCGCTCCTGCTGGCGTGGCTGGCAGGCGGCAGCCTGTGGGCCAGGCAAAGCGGCGACCCGCCAAAGCCTGCTACCCATCCGCCGGCGACGCACCGGGAGGCTGCTCCAACTCATACCACCACCGCGCACCCCACGGCCGGCAGGACGACGCCTGCCGGACAAGTCGCGCATACCGGGAACGCTCCCCAGACGACCGCGCATTTGACCACTCCCGGAGCCCCTCAGCATCGAACTCCTGAGCGCCGCGCCGCTCCCCCGGCCCATACCGCTTCCGCCGCGGGGAAAACGCCGGTCCACACCGCTTCCCATTCCACCGCGCACACGTATCAGCACTCAACGTCCACGGCCCGGTACCGGCGCCCTGTTCCGCTGAACGGGCAGCAACGCCTGGCGCGCCTTCACCTGGAGCCCGACCGTGTGGAGCAGATCCAGCAGGCGCTGATCCGTGAGGGTTATTTGCAGGGAGATGCCAACGGACAGTGGGACGGGCGCACGCACGACGCCATGCTGCGCTACCAGACGGACCACGGATTTCCGGCCACCGGGTTGCCGGAGGCCAAGTCCCTAATGAAGCTCGGACTAGGCTCACATCCCTTGCCTCCCGAGCTCGATCACGCCGTGGTGGGTGCGTCCGCTCCGGCCTCGTCCGCTCCGGCCGCCGGTGCAACCGCCGCGGCACCGACGGCCGCCGCGACCGACCCCGCCGGTCCGTCCTCCTCGCAGGTCGCCTCCCCCCCGAACCCTCGCTAAGCTCTCCTCAACCTCCGGCTTCAGTCTCAGGCCTATTGAGGATGACAAAATAGATCTCCCTTGTAGCGGCGCTCGATGAGCGACGAAAACGGCGGTCGCAGACCGCCGCTACAATCCGACGTCGCCGCTATATTCTCTCCGCCTCAGTAGGTGTCGATCTGGGCACGCTGGAGCTTGTCACTGTAATCCACGTAGATCGACTTCCACTCCGAGTAAAAGTCCAGGGCCGCGGTGGCGGCTTCGCGGTGGCCGTTGCCGGTCTGCTTGGTTCCGCCGAAGGGCAGGTGTGTTTCCGCGCCGATGGTGGGCGCGTTGACGTAGAAGATGCCCGTTTCCATCTCACGCATTGCCGTGAATGCGTTGTTGACATTGCGGGTATAGAGCGAGGATGAAAGGCCGTAGGCGATGCCGTTGCCGATCTCCATGGCGTGTTCGAGGTCGTTGCAGGGGATGACGGAAACGACGGGTCCGAAGATCTCCTCCTGGGCGATGCGCATGGCGGCGTCGCAATCGCCGAAGATGGTGGGCGCGTAGAACCAGCCTTTGTCGTAATCGCCGCCGGCAAGGCGCCGGCCGCCGCACAGCAATTGGGCGCCCTCGTTCTTGCCGATCTCGACGTAAGACTCGACGGTGCGGCGCTGCGCTTCGTTGATGAGCGGCCCCACCTGCGCCGCCGGGTCAAGCCCGTTGCCGACTTTCAAGGCGCGGGCGCGCTCCACAAAGCGCTCGAGGAAGCGCTTGTAGACGCCCTTCTGCACCACCACGCGGCTCGCCGCGGTGCAGCGTTGGCCCGTGGTGCCAAAGCCGCCCCACAGAGCGCCCTCGATGGCCAGCTCCAGGTGGGCGTCGTCCAGGACCATGATGACGTTCTTGCCGCCCATCTCCAGGCAGCAGTGCTTGAAGCCCGGTGCGCAGGCCTGCGAAACCGCGCGGCCGATTTCCGTCGATCCGGTGAAGGAGACGACGCGCACATCGCGGTGTTGCATCAGGTGCGCGCCTGCTTCGCCGCCCGTGCCCGTCACCAGGTTCACCACGCCGCGCGGCAGGCCCGCTTCCTCCAGAACCTGCACCAGGTTGCAGGCGGAAAGCGGCGTGTCCGTGGCGGGCTTCAGCACCACCGTGTTCCCGCAGATCAGCGCCGGCATAATCTTCCACGAGGGAATCGCCATGGGGAAATTCCACGGCGTGATGAGGCCGCAAACGCCCAGCGGGCTGCGCACCGTCATGCAGAACTTGTTAGGAAGCTCGGAGGTGGTGGTTTGCCCGAAGAGCCGCCGGCCTTCGCCCGCCATGTAGAAGGTCATATCGATGGCCTCCTGCACGTCGCCGCGCGTTTCCTCCAGCACTTTGCCCATTTCGCGCGTCATGGCCTCGGCCAGGTCTTCCTTGCGCTCTTGCAACAAGGTGGCGGCGCGATAGAGGACTTCGCCGCGCTTCGGTGGCGGCGTATTCTTCCACGCTTTGTACGCGCCTTTGGCCGCCGCCACGGCCGCGTTCACATCCTGAGGACCGGATTTCTGGAACAAGCCGATGAGCTCGTCGCGGTCAGCGGGATTCCGGTTCTCAAAGGTCTCGCCGCCCACCGAAGCCCGCCATTCGCCAGCGATGTAATTCTTGTAGGTTTTGGGTAAGGTCATACGCGGAAAGCTCCGAGTCTCCGCATCGGGCCATTGATGAGGTGCAGTTCCGAGTCGCGGTGAACCATCGCACCCGATTGTACCTTCTCCAGTGTCCGCAAGGCAAAGACGCGTGGGTCGGCCAATGCTGCAAGTGGACTTCTGCCTGGATTCTGGTAATCTAGCGGCGCAAATTGAACGAACTCAATTTTCGAGGCACAGACAAATGAAGAGACGCGAGTTCTTATCCACCACATTGGCCGTGGCGGCGGCCGGAGCACTGTCACGCCCGACGCGCGCTGCGGAGGGACTGGTGGAGGTGCTGCTCGACGAGCCCATCGGTGAGATTGCTCCGGAGCTGCACGGGCAGTTCACCGAACACATCGGCGAAGTGGTTTACGGTGGCATCTGGGTGGGCGAAGATTCGACGGTTCCCAACATCGGCGGCATCCGCAAAGCGCTGGTGGAGCGCCTTCGGCAATTGCGCGTGCCGGTGATTCGCTGGCCGGGCGGTTGCTTTGCCGACACCTACAATTGGCGCGACGGAATCGGCCCGCGAGCGCAGCGCCCCGTGCGCACCAACTTCTGGGACAACACCGCGCAGCTTCGCGAGGCGCCCGCGGGTCCCGAGAAGTATGACCCCAATACCTTCGGCACGGCGGAGTTCATGCGCTTCTGCCGGCTCTGCGGCGCGCAGCCTTACGTGGCGGTAAACGTCCGCAGCCAGACCCCGCTGGATTTCGATGAGTGGGTGGAATATTGCAACTCGCCCGCGGGAAGCACCACGCTTGCGCGCACGCGCGCCGGCGACGGCAGCGACGGCCCCTACAACGTGCTCTACTGGGGCATTGGAAATGAGTCCTGGGGCTGCGGTGGCCATTTCCAGCCGGAGGAATATAGCGTGGAGTTTCGCCGGTTCACGGTGTATGTTCCGGACTACGGACTGAAGCTGCGCTTCATCGCCTGCGGACCCGGCGCGGATTGGCGCAACCCCGCAACCTCATGGACACGTGGATTCCTGGAGAACATCGTCGCCAAGAACCCGCGCATTCTCGACACGATCTACGGCCTTTCCATGCACTACTACTGCGGAACCACGGGCAAAGGCGATTCCCTCGATTTCACCACGGACGATTGGTACGAGGCGTTGTGGCAAGCCGACGCGATGGACCCGCTGATCACCCAACACTGGCTGGCCATGGGTGATTACGACAAGGACCGCAAAGTGAAGCTGGTGGTGGATGAGTGGGGAGCGTGGCACCGCAGCCCGGTGCTCGGCTCCGAATACCTCTTCAGCTACATCCCCTCGATGCGCGACGCGCTGGTGACGGCCATCACGCTGGATGCCTTCAACCGCCACGCGGAGAAGCTCGCCATGTGCAATGACGCGCAATTGGTGAACAACATCAACACGCTCTTTCTGGCCGTTGAAGATCGCTTTGTCGTGACCCCTATCTTCCACGTCTTCGACATGTACAAGTCGCACCAGGGCGGACGGTCCGTGCGCGTGGTTTGCGATGCGCCGACGATTCCGGTGCGGCCTGCGGAAACCGCTGGAAACACGCATGCCGAAAAGGAAGGCAGATCGCTTTGGGGGCTTGGCGGGTCGGCCTCACTGCACGGGAAGACGCTGGTCATCACGGTCGTGAACACCAGCGCCAGCGAATCGCGCGAGACGGAGGTTTCATTGCGCGGCGGCTCGGCAAAGTCAGCACAGGCAACCGTGCTGGCCACGAGCGACATCCATGCGCACAATGATTTCGAGCATCCCGATGGGGTTCAACCCAAAGCCGTGCCCGCGGAAGTTTCGGGCTCACACTTCACTTGGACCTTTCCGCCCGCCTCGGTTACCAAGCTGGAATTGCAATTGTCTTGAGGCCGGTCGTTTGGCAAACTGCCGCAGCATGGGAGTATAATTCCCGCATGGGCGCCGAAGTTGTTCCCAAATTGACCTTCGAGCAATTCCGCGAGCTATCCAGCGATGGGAAGCGGTACGAGCTCATCCACGGAGAGGTGCATGTGACCCCTGCTCCCGCCACTCGACATCAATTCGTCGTCCAAAATCTGTACGAAAGCCTGGCACCATTTATTCATAAGAGCCGCTTGGGCGAGATTTTTCTGGCGCCGCTTGACGTGCGCCTGGGAGCGGAGATCGTTTTGCAACCGGACTTGATCTTTGTATCCAATGCCCGCGCCGGTATCATTCAGGAAAATTGGATCGAGGGTTCGCCCGACCTCGCCGTGGAAGTGTTGTCTCCCTCGACGGCGGGTCACGACCGCGCCATCAAGCTGCCGATTTACGCTGAGGCGGGCGTTTCCGAGGTTTGGATCATTGACCCCATCGCCAGGACGGTGGAGGTCTTCTCTCTCAAGGGGACGAAGTATCTTGTGGATGCAACGTGCGCAGGCCATCAAGTTCTCAGTTCCAACCTCCTACCGGCCTGGCAACTTCCTCTCGACGCCCTCTTTGATTTCCGCGGACACTTCTAAGAACGCAACGAGCCTCGACAGCCTTATTTTTCGACGCCCGCCCGACCTTCCACTCTTGCCAACATCCCAAACTTGCAAGTACGATGTCCTGCCGAGGTGAGCAGGAAAACCAAAATCCGGCCCGCCGTCGTCCTCGCACTGACGCTGGCGACCCAGTCGGCCTTTGCGCAGACGCCGGTAGTCGTGAACACGAAATACGGAATGCTGGCCGGATCCGGGGACGAGATTCATGTGTGGAAGGGCATTCCCTACGCGCAGCCGCCCGTCGGCTTTCGTTGAGCGCTTCATGCATGTGTCGCCCGGCGCGCCCGGAGTGATGCCCGGCGCGGACGCCGTGTACTATCGCGGCGACGTGAGAGATGGAGTTGTTACCGGGGCGGTGAAGTACGACGCGGCAGATGAAAAGCTCTCCGCTCAGATGATGCGGCTCCTGGCTTCGTTCGTGACCCGCTATAACCCGAATTTCGACCCGAGCTCTCCGCAATGGCCCGTCTGGAAGCCTAAACAGCAGCAGTACCCCAACTTGTATCGGCAACAGTTGGGCCAGTAGGCGGCTCACCGGACCAATAATTCGCGGCGCAGGCAGGCCATCGCCACCGGCCAATCCGTTGGGGGATCCCCCGGCTTTGCCGGAGGATGATTACTTGGAATGATGGAAAACCGCAGACAAATTCAGGAAATTTCCGGTGCCTTGCGCGCCACATTGGAGAAGGCCCGCGCGGACTTTGGCGGCATGGCGCGGAATGTCCGCTGGGGCGAAGGACCGATCTTCGTTTGCGGGGCGGATGGTTGTGCGGGGCTCAGCCATGCATCGGCTTATGCGTTCGAAACATTGCCGGGCTGGCCGGTGGTGGCGCGCCCCGTGGAGGTTTTCCTGGATTATGACCTCGCGCTCTTTCGACCCCGAGCGATGTTGCTCATGATTTCCGCGCAGGAAGATTGGCCGGAAGGTGTAGAGCTTGCAACCGCCGTGCATGAGCGCGGCGGCACAGTTGCGGTGCTGACCAATTTTCCCGGAAGCGCGCTGGCGAAACGGGCAAACCACCTCTTCGATGTTCGCGTCGGCGGCGACGCGAATGCGCCCACGGCCACCGTTTGCATGCACGCGGCGCTCAATTTCCTGGCGTTTGAGGCCATGTGTGCGCTGAAAAAGCCCAAGCCGTGGTGGAACGCAATCCGCGAAGGGTTCCAGGAATTGCCCGGAAAGATTGAGTGGGTCTTCACGCAGCTCGCGCCCGCATTACGCTCCATGGCGCAGGAGTTGGCGCGCGCCGGCAAATTACGCATTGTGGGCGGTGGCTTCTATTACTACCCCGCGTGGCAGGCGGCGCGACGCGTGAAATTGCAGGGTGGGCGAGACGTCGAGGCGCATGAGGCTTCGGAATTCTGGGCTGCCGTTGACCACCTTGCCCGGCGCGGCGATGCGATTCTGTTCATATCGGGATCTCACTCGAAAATGAAGAAGCGCATCCATCGGTGCGCAGCCCGGGCGCGCTCGAATGGCTCGCGGGTGTTCACGCTGACGGACGCGAATGATCACGACCTTGCCGAGCAGGCGGACGTGGGCATTCTGATTCCAGGACTACCCGAGGAGCCGTCGTGCGCGCTGGCGATGTTCATGCTCGAATGGCTTGCGGCAGAAATCCTGGGCGCTGCACGCGTATCGTGATGTCGGTTTTTCTCTCCGTTGTTTTGAAGCCAAAGCCTTTCGAACTTCAAAGTCCATCAGGGGGGTGGGTCAGTTTGAAATTCCGGAGGGGCAGGGCTCGTCCCTGCCCTTAAATCCAGGGCACCTGCGACCCGTCGCCCGAAGACGGCTTTGGGTCGCAGGGCGAAGGCTATGGGCCGCAGGGCGAGGGGTGCCCCTACACCGAGATTTCAAATTGACCCACTACCCAGGGGGGAGCTACCTACATCAGAAACCACAAGTCAGGTATCTTTATAGATTTGAAAAGGCGTTCGGGGATTATGTTAATCCGGTTGACATGAGTATTCGAATCTGTTTTAATTGCTAAATGGACGTCGGCAAACGATTAAGACAATTGCGCGAAATCAAAGGTCTATCGCAAGGCGACATCGAAAGGCGGTCCGGTCTCCTGCGCTCGTACATCTCCCGTGTTGAAGGCGGATACACTGCACCCTCACTGGCGACTCTGGAAAAATTTGCCAAGGCATTGGAAATCGAACCCTATCAATTGTTCTTCCAGGGTGAGGGAAAACCCTCCGCACCCAAGGTCCCCGAGCAGGTGAACCTGGGCAAGGCGGTCAAAAGACTCATCAAGGCTTTTGACTCCATGTCGAGCACAAACCGCAGGCTGTTATTGTCGATGGCAGATAAGCTCGGCAAGCACTAATTGTACCCAGGCTGGCCTGTGCGTCCCGACCCTCCGCAACCCTTCTCAGATTTCCTGCCGGGAAGGCCGCGGATGTGTGTCTCGGAAGCGTATTGGGCCACCGGACAACTCGACTTTCCACACCGATTATCCGAGGGAAAGTTACCGACTTGAGAGTGGGGCAGCCCGAGCCTGGTGATCCAGAGATGTCGGGAGCCTTTTTTGCGGACGACAGTCAGTCCGTGATGCCGGGCTTGGCTATAGAGCAGCTTCTCCGTACAACTCTCCACGCCAGAATCAACGACGTTATGCAGAGCGCCACTCCCCCCAATAGCAGCGGTAATACCACGAAGTCCCATGCGGGGCGGTGTCTGTAGAGCCACGGAAGATTGATGGAATGCAAGCCGTGATACAGCCAGCGGTTCCACCGGGAATGAGAATTGTAGCCTTCCACGATCCGGGCCGTCTTCGGATCCACGTAATACATCGAGCGCTCTGCATCATCAAATTGCACGAAGATTGAAGGGAGCGGCAGAGAATGGTGCCGGTCCAGGTAGTAAGACTCGTACTGCGTAACGAGCCGTGTCTCCATGATTTTGTATGGCTGCGCTGCCTTCCCGAGTGCATCGATAATCGCCTGGTGATCAAATTCTGCTACCGCCTGACCATCAACTGGAAGGATGAGTGTATGTCCGGGAGCGGCGGTCGCGAAGTACACAGGTTTATTCAATACGGAGTCAAACTCCAGTTCTTTGGCGCGAAAGTCAGGTGGTAACGAAAGAAGCGCCTCTTGTGGAGATTTAACGGCAAAGGGTTCGAGAGAAGGAGCCCTTCCTCGTAGTGCCCGTGAGAGTTGGGAACTCAACCCAGTGGAATCTCCAGTCTGTAGGGTGGGAAAAGGGTCCATTGAAAGCATTCCGCTGAACGCCCATGTGCAGGCAAGCGAACCAAAGGTAAGCCCAAGAACCATGTGCCAGCGCTTCGAGCCCATGTAGGGAATGGTTGATGGACTTCCTTCATGGTGGTATTGCTTCGACGGCGAGTACATCCATACTCCAACCAGCATACCCAGCAGCGCTGCGACCGTTGCCAAACCGGACGTCCAAATGACCAAACGGGTCCACTGAGAAGCGCGTTTGCGTAAAGGCGTGAAGTAGAGCCAATGCGGAATGGGGCCGAGATAAGCGCCCAGTCGGGACTTCCATGTGGTGTATTGCACGACATCGCAGGTCACAGTCGAAACGTAAACTTGCTGCCCGTCCGGCCATGAATATTTTCGCAGGGGCCGAAGAGCGCGAAACTGCCCTGAAACGGTCCACTGATCTTCTTCGGTGTTGAGTTCCAGTTTGGCGGTCGCAGCCGGCTGATTGGTCCACGCGGAAGCAATGCGCAAAGTCAATTCCGGCGGGCAGGCCGTCAGAACTTCACCTGTGTCCGCGTAGACGATGGACTCGGCGCGACCGATTCGAAAACGGTATGCCGGACGTCCGTCGAAGGGTACAAGCCTCACGTTGCTCGGAGGCCGGCTGGATTTCAATTGGGCATAGGCGTCCTGAGGCGTCAATCTGACCTGGGTGGGATTCAGCGCAAACTCGTGCTCAAGGCGATCTGCGGCCGAGACATGTGGAAAGTCCCAGTACATCATGCCCACACCCGACACGAACCACAGCAGAAACAGCGCGCACAGGCACACTCCCAGCCACCGATGCACGAATATGACGGTCTTTTTGACGTTGATCTGAGGCTTCATGGAAGAAGTCCGCGAAGGCGCAATGCACTTTATACTTTCTGCCAGGACTTTGCGAGACCGAAGTCGCGGCACAAAGTTGTTGACATTATTTCAGTCAAGCTGATACCTTAACCACGTTCTCAGGCGCCCGTGAGGGCTTAATAGGGAAGTCCGGTGAAAATCCGGCGCGGTCCCGCCACTGTGACGAGGTTCGCTGCTTCTAAGTACCACTCAGCGCATGCTGGGGAAGGTGGAGCGGCTGGCAAATG
>JASHTO010000043.1 GCA_030040515.1 Terriglobia bacterium | reverse complement strand
TGCGCCTCGGAGCGGGCCGTGCGCCAGGCCGATTCCATCTCGGTTTCCTGCCCCACCCTGCGCATTCCTTTGCCGCCTCCGCCCGCCGAGGCTTTGAGCATTACGGGATATCCGATTTCGCCCGCGACGCGGCGCACTTCTTCAAAGCTTTCAAGATTGCGGTCCGTGCCGGGAACCACCGGCAGTCCCGCCTGAATGGCCGCGTGACGAGATGCGGTTTTGGAGCCCATCAATTCCATGGCGCCCACCGGAGGGCCGATGAAAACGATTCCGGCATCTTCGCAGGCGCGCGCGAAGTCGGCGTCTTCCGCCAGGAATCCGTATCCGGGGTGAATCGCTTCCGCCCGGCTCCGGCGCGCCGCGTCAAGAATGCGGTCGATGCGCAGGTAGCTCTCCGCCGAAGGCGCCGGCCCGATGGGGTATGCCTCATCGGCGTAACGCACATGCAGCGATTTGCGATCAACCTCCGAGAACACGGCGACCGTGGCGATGCCCATCTCCCGGCAGGTGCGCATGATGCGCACGGCAATTTCTCCGCGGTTGGCGATCAGAATCTTGTGGAACACGTTCACTCCTGGCGTCAGGCCATGCGGCCCGGATGACGATACAATCCTAGCCTAAAGTATCTGCATCCATGGCTCCAAAGAGGTGGAATTGACCGGCCATTCCGTCCTCCGGCCGGCCGCATTCCGGCTTTGGCGACAGCGGTAACTAGCTTTGTTTTCTAATACATCGTTGGTTCCGCCCCATAACGTGCTTATTTTTCATGAATATCGTAGGATCAATCAAATCCGATTTCTGCGGCCCTTTGTTTTCATAAACATCGTAGGATCGATCTTCATTTTTTGATTTTACCTTTGTTCACCCATTTCGCCCCGAGATTTTCCTAAGTGCATTAATTTCAATGCGATAAGAACCGCAAACAAATGACCGAAAATCAAACAACACCTTTGTTTTCACAGACATCGTAGGATACGAATGCCACCTTCAATTGCTTACGCGACGGAATTATTGGCGGAATGAAGCGGAACATGATCATTTCGATTAACGCAAGGCGAGGCCCCGAAAAGGCTACATTCCTTGCACGCTTGCTTTACCGCCCCAATACCAAGACCCTCAACCCCTGCGGAACTGCCCGCATCCACCGGTCGCTGCCGCAAACCGGCATCCGCTCCCCATTATTATTGTAATCGATGTATTACTCTCGTCAACATAAAAATCTAGTATACTTTCCGGCCATTTCTCTCCCTCTGCGCTTCGTCATGGAGTGACGGGTGGAGGTGCGCTGCGAGATGTTCGTAACGCCGGCTTTCAGGCCGGCATTTGCCGGGCTCGAGCCCGGCGTTGCAGTCAAACCCGGACAGCACCAAGATCTCGGTGCTGTCTCAGTTTGAATTTTGCGGCGGTCTATCGACCGCCGCAGGGGCTTGCCATGGCAAGCCCCTACCATTCCACGCTCATAGAGCGCCGCGACAGAGAATTATTGTCACTATATTTTGCAAGACTCAGTAAGGGTCAGACATCCTGCATTTCTTGCAGATCGCCCAGCTTCAGCGTGCGACCCGTGGAACGGAAGAGTTTTCTCCAACGAACAAAATCGTCAGTGTTTTCCGTGAAAAACGTGGCGTCGTGCCTGGACGCCTCAAGCGCAATGAGCAGGTCGCGGAAGTGGTCCGCCATGCGCAAATCACCGTAGATGCGGCGATATCTCCCAATCAGGAGTCCAGCCTCCAACCAGGACTTCGGTCCAGGATGTGACAAGGTACCAAGCGCCTGATGCCAGCGACAAAGTTCATCAATCCACCTCTTTTCATCCGCATTCCGCGTGCCGGCATAAAGTTCGGCTGCCACCACCCAGGTAAGCACACACCGCTCCACAATGGCGTGGTCATCAGCCACCCAAGCTGGCACTCCGTCCCTCAGATAGCGGATATAGATTGAGGTGTCGAGGAGGAGGCGGTGGCGGCGTCCGTTCATTTGCCTCTTACCGAAGCTCGATTGAATACGTCTTCCACTCCGCCGATTCGCTGTAAGCCGCGAAGAGCGTTTTGAATGCCAGTAATGGCCAATTCACGATCTATAGCCATGCGCACGGCCTCCGAATTGCTACGCGCTCGATTCTGGCGGCGCAAGCGCCGTAATTTGCTCTCTTCGAGCATAAGATTAACCCTTTTCAAGGCTGCTTTGGGCATACGCGTTCTCCGTGTGTATGATGACGCTCTCATTATACACACAATTTCTACAGCGGAATATTCCCATGCTTCTTGGGCGGCAAAGTGTCGCGTTTGGATTCGAGCATTTGGAGGGCGGCGATGAGTTTGGGGCGGGTGTCGCGGGGCTGGATGATGGCGTCCACCCAGCCGCGCTCGGCGGCGATGTAGGGATTGGCGAAGCGTTCGCGGAATTCCTGCACTTTTTCGCGGCGCAACTTTTCGGGGTCGTCGGCCTTTTGTAATTCGCGGCGATTGACGATGTTCACGGCGCCTTCCGGGCCCATCACCGCGATCTCCGCGGTCGGGTAGGCAAGGTTCACATCCGTGCGCAGGTGCTTGGAGGACATCACGCAATAAGCACCGCCATAGGCCTTGCGGGTGATGACGGTAATTTTAGGCACGGTGGCTTCGGCATAAGCGAACAGCAGCTTGGCGCCGTGGCGAATGATGCCGCCATATTCCTGCTGCGTGCCCGGCAGGAAGCCCGGAACATCTTCAAAAGTGATGAGAGGAATATTGAAGGCATCGCAGAAGCGCACGAAGCGCGCGCCTTTCACCGAGGCGTTAATGTCCAGGCACCCCGCGAGCACGGCAGGCTGATTGGCCACAATGCCCACGCTTTGCCCAGCAAGGCGGGCGAACCCCACCACCAGGTTTTTGGCAAAATGCTCGTGGACTTCCACCAGGTAGCCATCATCCACCACTCGCGTGATGACTTCCTTGATGTCGTAAGGTTTGTCGGGTTCAATGGGCACGAGCGTGTCCAGCGCCTCGTCGCGCCGGTCGGCGGGGTCGCGGCTTTCGATGTGCGGGGGGTCTTCCTGGTTGTTCTGCGGCATGA
>JASHTO010000497.1 GCA_030040515.1 Terriglobia bacterium | reverse complement strand
CCCTACTGCGGATTATATTGCGGCACGCCATACGAACAATTCCACGTGCAGTACTGGCACCTGATGTAAGTGTCCGGGCTATGCAGCACGATTTCCGTTGTCTCATCCTTTTTATACGCATCCACCGGACGGCCGATCAAACACGACGGCTCAAGGCAATGATTGCAACCCCTCGAGACGTGGAAGCGTCGCGTGTTGGGATACGACCCCCCTTCAATTTCGCCGACGCACCTCCGATTGATTCCCGGCGGATTGCCGTTCTGCTCGTTGCACGCCACCACGCAGCACTTGCAACCGATGCATTGAACCATGTCAAAGTGAAAACGGTACTGCTCGCCGGGCCGCAGTTCACGCTGCGGGATGAGGGCGGGCGTGGGAAAGGGCTGGATTTCGACAAAACATTGGTCCCGGTCCAATCGGCTCTCGCGGACTTGACGTCAAGGTAAACCTGACACCGTCCTCCTGCGCTCTTTGAATAAGCGGCAGCAGCATCCTGAATCCCTCTTCTGAAGCTAAGCAATCGAGCGCTGGCCAATTGGTGACGCGCCCGCTTTGTCACCGAGCGCACACAGGTTCTCTTTCTCCTAAAGAAGGTGCCGCGCTGACGCCGCACTCCTCCTCCGGTCCCACGGGCGTCTCCACCAGCACGTCGCCCGCTTCCACCCGCGCGCAAAACGTCTCGACGCAGGCAGACTCGTCGGCGGGCCGCGCCACCTGCCCGGTTTCAAGGTCCACTTTCCAGGCGTGCAGCGGACAGACCACCGTGCCGCCGGAAACGATGCCGTCCGCCAGCGGGCCGCTTCGGTGCGGGCACCGGTTGGCCAAGGCCAGAAAGCGTTCGCCGAGATTGAAGATGGCGATTTCGCGGCTGCCCAGGCGAACGGCGCGCCCTTCGCGAAGCGGAATGTCTTCGCAGCGCGCCGCTCGAATCCATTTTCGAGTGCTCATACCAGGATCCTTTCGAGAGGTTCGATTTGCACGAATTGCGTGGGATGCTTCGGATCATCGCGCTCCAGCCAGGCGTCCCTGGAAAGGGCCTTCGATTTGCGCAGCCTGTCCAGCAGCGCTTCTCTAACCTCATCGGTGGCGTAGACAGTCTCTTTGCGAACCTTTTCGATTCCCAGGCGCTCCACAAAGTCGTAAGTCCGCTCCAGGTAGTTGGCGTTTTCGCGGTAATACTGGAAAAAGAGCTGCGCCGCGGTCAGCGCTTCCTCCGTGGTTACGACGGTTATCAGCAGGTCGGCCTTGCGAACTTTTTTCCCCGCCGCTCCGCCTACCACTACCTGCCAGCTTCCTTCCTGCCCCACCAGGCCGATGTCCTTTACGGTGGCTTCCGCGCAATTGCGGGGACAGCCGACCGCGCCCATCTTGACTTTGTGAGGTGTGAAGAGATTTTCGAGGCGCCGTTCGAGCTCGATTCCCGCGCTGGTGGAGTCCTGCACGCCGTAGCGGCAGAATTCCGTGCCCACACACGTCTTCACCATGCGCACGCCTTTGGTGTACGCCTGGCCGGAGGGCATTCCGAGGTCGGCCCAGATTTTCGGCAGGTCCGCCTTCTTCACGCCCAGCAGGTCGATGCGCTGGCTGCCGGTGATTTTTACCATGGGCACTTGGTATTTTTCCGCGACGTCGGCGATGTGCCGCAGTTCCTCGGGCGAAGTCACGCCGCCGCGAATACGCGGAACCACGGAAAAGCTTCCGTCCTTCTGAATGTTGGCGTGAACGCGGTCGTTGATGAAGCGCGCGGAGCGGTCTTCCTGGTGCCCGCCGCACCACAGCATGTCGAGCATGTAGCTCAGGGCGGGCTTGCAAACCTCGCAGCCCTGGCCGTTGCCGTAAATCTCCAGCACCTCCTGCACGGACTTCAGCTTCTGACTGCGCAGAATTTCGCGCAGGTTGTCCTCCGCGAAGGGCAGGCACTTGCAGATCACCTTTTTGGTCTCTTCCTGGAATTCCGGCGCCACGGCTTTCAATAGTTGCTGGCAGAGCGAGGTGCAACTTCCGCAGCCGGTGGAGGCGCGCGTGCACTCCTTCAACTGCGCGAGTGTACACAGGCTTTTTTCGTGGATGGCGTTGATGATGGTTCCCTTGGTGACGCCCAGGCATCCGCACACGGTGTCGCTGTCAGCCATCTGCGCCACATCCAGGCCGGTGTCTTCACCGGCATCGGGGAAAAGAAGCTGCTTTCGAATTTTGGTGATGTCGGTGGCGCTGCGCAGCCAGTCCATGTAGCGATGGCTGTCGGAGGTTTCGCCCATCAGGATCGCGCCGGTCAATTTGCCGCCTTTGAGCGTGAGTTTCTTGTAGACGCCCTGCGCGGGGTCCTCATAACGGATTACTTCCGAGCCATCCACCTTGTCGTTGATTTCACCGGCGGAGAATACATCCACTCCCATGATTTTCAATTTGGCGGCGGGCACGGTGCCCTGGTATTTCGGACCTTTGTTTCCGGTAAGGGTGGCGGCCAGCACCTTGCCTTGTTCGAGCAGCGGCGCGATCAGGCCGTAGCAGACGCCGTTGTGTTGCACGCACTCACCCACGGCAAAGATGTCGGGGTTTGAGGTCTCCATGTAATCGTTCACTACGATTCCCCGCTTCACTTCCAGACCCGCTTTGTGGCCCAGGTCAACGTTGGGTCGAATGCCCGCGGCAATGACCACGAGCTCGGCCGGCAGGCTGCCGCCACCCTTGAACTGAACGCCCTCCACCTTGCCGTTGCCCAAGATGGCGCTGGTGGAAAGACCCAGCAGCACGGTAATTCCCAGGCGATTCATTTCCGCCGCCAGGTAGCCGCCGCCTGCGCTATCGAGCTGGCGCTCCATCAACCAGTCCATCAGGTGGACCACCGTGACTTCGCAACCGCGCACCTGAAGTCCGCGCGCCGCTTCCAGGCCCAGCAGGCCGCCACCGATGACCACGGCCTTCAGCCCGGGCCGCGCGCGCTCCAGCAGGGCGCGAGTGTCATCCAGGTTGCGAAACACGAAGACGCCGTCCTTCTTCACGTCGTCAATGGAGGGAATCAAGGGCTGGCTGCCGGTGGCGAGCAGCAGTTTATCGAACGGGGTGACGCTGCCGTCATCGCCAGTAACGGTTTTGGTGGACGCGTCCACATCGGTAATCCGCACGCCCAGACGCAGGTCGATGCGGTTCTGCTCGTACCAGTCGAGCCCATTCAGAATAATGTCGTCAATCGACTTCTCACCCGCCAGCACGGCGGAGAGCATGATGCGGTTGTAGTTGACGTAGGTTTCGTTCCCGAAGATCGTGATGTTGAACTTGGGCGAGTGGCGCAGGATCTGCTCGACGCAAGCCACCCCCGCCATACCGTTGCCCACTACCACGAGCCTTTCTCTTTTCTCCCTTTCCTTCGTGTCCCCCATTCGTTTCATTTCTCCCACGGTTCTTCGTTTGCTTTCCAAAAATTGACAATGATCCTTAAAAACACACGACTACGCTCCGCATCGCGGTTCTATCCCCGGCGACGCGATGGAGTCAATGTCGAGACAGCCTTGTGGCTTACTTCGCGGAGACTACGTGGTATCCGAGCGGAGTGAAAAGCCTGGACGACTGGCGTTCTCACTTCGCACAGGGAAGGGGCTCACGGCAAAAACTGATTCAGCTTTGCGGCCGCCGCACAGTCCTTGAGAAGTCAACCGTTCTAATTCTTTCACCTTCAGCTTGGGGCACGAGTGGGCAAGAGTCAAATTCGAAATTTCTATGCGGGGCATTACAAAAGCCAAATGAGCGGCTCAGAACGCCCAATAGCCATTGGGGTATGTCGTGCTGCCGGCAATTCCCACGAAGATTTGCCTGCCTAAGAAAAAGGGCAGGCCGAGGTCCCAGAAATCGTTTGAGGGACTCGTGCCGCTGGGAGCAGCCAGGCTGTCAAAGGCGACGCAACCCGCGCAATTGGAAAGCAGCGAGTCCGCATTGTCGATGTAGAGAGTGGCATTTCCAAAAGTGCCATTGAACCCGTTGAGCGCCAGGTTCAGACCGAGGGGGGAAGTGGGGCAGTAGAAAGTGTTGTCGCCGCAAATGGTCGTGGTAATACCGGTGGCGGAAGTCAAGGTGGCCGCGTCGGAAACAAAGTAGGCATTGGAACCGCTGTCCACAAGACCCGCGTCGAAATAATCGACGCCGCTGAAGACGATGGTCGGAAACTGGCCCTGGCCATCCAGCTCATAAGTTGTGGCTGAACTTGGAATCGCATTGTTGGGCTGGGTGTTATTGCCGAAGGTCAGCGTGCCGTAGAGCGTGGGTGCTCCACTTAGAGCCACTTCCGGTAGTTCGATCACCACGCCATTTGTGTCCGATGAAGAAAATGCCGCCACAGGATTCCAGACTTGATACTGGAGTGGGACGGAAGTCGCTTCGCAGGTTGTGGTGTTGCAGTAAACGTAAGGGTAAGGTGAAACCTCGTCAATGCCTTCCTCCGTCGCACATTCATTGGCGCCGGCGACAGCGCAGTCCTGCGGGGCGTTGCCGACCCCTAATATTCCGTTGGCATTGAGAGTTGCCACGCTGTTCTGCGCCACTCCCCCGCCCGTTGCGCAGGGCGTGTTCGCGGGAGCCTCCTGACCATCCAAAATCACCTGAATCGGAACGCCGGAATTGGCAGTCCCCCCATCGGCCGCCGGGGCCTGCGAAGCCGTCTCGCCAGTAATTTGGATAGTGGCCAACTCCACCGGACCCCAGGTGTAATTCAAGCTGCCGAACTCCGCGCACTCGTAGAGCGATTCGGCGCTCGCGTTGCTGATGGAAGGCAGCGTGAGACCTTCAAGCTGGCTGGCCAGGACGCGCAACCCGGTCGTCCCTGTGTCCACCAGAATATCGGGGATGGAGGCACAGAGGGTGGTGCCGGGCTCGCAGACGGTTACCGTCGTGTAAATTCCATTGGGGCGATTGTCGTTGGGCCCCAGGTTGATGTCCACTTCCACGGCGTTGGTGAGCCCCGTCAGCGAAACGGTTTGCTGGCTGCCCGAAACGCCTCCGGTATTGTCGGTGATGGTCAGTGTGCCGCTGCTCGATCCGCCTGTCGTGGGCGCGTAGGTCACATACACCGTGCAACTTGTGCCCGAGTAGAGGGTCGGCGCGCAATCGTTGTATTGGGAGAAGACGCTCGACCCCAAGGTCACAGCGATGCCGGCAATGAATAGCGGGCCTTTGCCGGTATTGCTGACGGTAACGGCCTGGGGGATGGTGGAATCATTGAGCGCCAAGGCTGTAAACGTGAGCGGTGTAGTGGTGACGGAAGCTGTGCCGTTGACCACCACACCCGTGCCCGTCAGGGTGATCGATTGCTGGCTGGGATTGGCATTGTCCCCAAAGGTGAGCGTGGCCGTTCGGCTGCCGCTGCCCTGGGGCGTGAACGTTACGTAGGTGGCGCAACTGCTCGAGGCCGCCACTCCACCTGTGCAGTCATCGAGCAGGAGTGAAAAATCCCCGGCATTGGCGCCCGTGATCGCCACGCTGTCGACCAGCAGGGGGGCATTCCCTGAATTGGATAGCGACGCGGTCAGCATAGGGCTGGTTACCCCGACGGTTTGACTATTGAAATTTAGTCCCGAGGGGGAAGCCGGCGTCACCGCGGCAATGGGGCCGAGGCCAGTGCCCGAAAGCACCACGGATTGCTGGCTGTTTGGGACGTTTCCGCTATTGTCCGTCACCACCAGGGAAGCGGCGCGGCCGAAGGGGGCGGTGGGCGTGAAGCTGACGTAGAAAGCACAACTGGCCGACGCCGCCAGCGAACTTAAGCACGTGGTGCTGGAAATAACGAAATCTTCCGCATTGCCGCCGGTGATCCCGAAGTTGGCAATGGCCAGCGGCTCGTTTCCGAGATTGCTCAGCGTGATGGGTTGAGAACCATTGTTCGTGGACACTTGTTGAGAGCCAAAATTCGTTCCATTCGCCGGCGAAATTCCGGCCAGCGGGCCGATTCCCATTCCCGAGAGCACCACGGTCTGCTGCGCGCCCGGGGAGTTGCCGCCGCTGTCGGTAAAGATCAGTGAAGCGGAGCGGCCCAGGGGCGTGGTGGGTGTAAACGTGACGCTCACACTGCAACTGCTCATCACGGGTAGCGGGCTTGTGCATGCGTTGCTGGATATTCCGAAGTCGCCAGAATTCGCTCCGGCAAGCTGAACGCTGCTGAAGACCAAGCTGGAGCCCATCAGGTTGGTCAAAGTCACGGCACGGGCGGCGCTGGCGGTCCCCACGCTCTGGCCCGCAAAGCTCATCGAGCCGGTGCTCAGGCTGACGATTCCTATGACCCCTAGCGCCGTCGAA
>JASHTO010000496.1 GCA_030040515.1 Terriglobia bacterium | reverse complement strand
CCAACATCTGCACGAATCAGTCGCTCTGCGCCCTCGCCGCCACCATTTATCTTTGCCTGTTGGGGAAAGCCGGGCTGCGGCAGCTTGCCGAGCAGAATCTTTCGAAGGCGCATTACGCCGCCGGGCAATTGCGCGAAATCCCGGGAGTCTCAACGCCCTTCGCCGCGCCGTTCTTCAATGAATTTGTCGCGAAGGTTCCCGGCGACGCCGAAAGTCTGCTGGAGGACCTGCGGGCGGAAAAAATCATCGGCGGCCTGCACCTGGAAGAGCATTATCCCGAGCTCGCGAATCACCTCCTGATGTGCTGCACAGAGTTGGTGAGTCGAGACGCGATTGACCGCCTCGCGAAAGTTTGCCGCGGGGCTGAGGTGAACAGTTATCAGTCGTCGGCCCTCAGTAAAGGCGGGTCATAAGAACTGGCGACTGATAATCGACGACTGAAAACCATGTTATCAAACGACCGAATTCGCGAAGCCCGGCCGCATATGACGCGGAACGAGGGCCTGATTTTTGAGCGGAGCTCACCGGGCAAGGCGGGCGCGGAGCTTGCGCCGCTGGACGTCCCCGCGGTTTCACCGGCAGAGGCCCTGGGCAGCGACCTGGCGAGAAACGAGATCGAGGGCTTCCCGGAGATTTCCGAGCTCGAAGTCATTCGCCACTTCACACGACTCTCAACCTGGAACTACGGCGTCGATACGGGAGTCTATCCGCTCGGCTCCTGCACGATGAAGTACAACGCGCGAATCAATGAAGTGGTGGCGCGCCTCGCGGGCATCGCGACCGAGCATCCTTACACGCCGCAGGAATTGGCGCAAGGCTGCCTGCGGATTCTCTACGACACGGCAAACAGCCTGCGCGAGATCACCGGCATGGACGCCATCTCGCTCCAGCCCGCGGCGGGCGCGCAAGGCGAGCTGACCGGAATCCTGATGATGCGCGCTCTGCTGGCCGAGCGAGGCGATGCGCGCAAGTTCATCCTGATTCCCGATTCCGCGCACGGCACCAATCCGGCGAGCGTGGCGATTTCCGGCTACGAAGTGCGCGCGCTCAAATCCAACGCTCAGGGATGCGTTGATCTGGCCGATCTCGACCGCGCCATGGACGCACAGGTTGCCGGCCTGATGCTGACCAATCCCAACACCCTGGGAATTTTCGAAACCGACATCGGCAAGATCACGGAGACTGTCCACTCGAAGGGTGGACTCGTCTATATGGACGGCGCCAACATGAACGCGCTGGTGGGCGTGGCACGGCCGGGTGACTTCGGTGTGGACGTGATGCACCTGAACCTGCACAAGACTTTTTCCACGCCACACGGCGGCGGCGGCCCTGGTTCAGGCCCCGTGGCCGTAAAGAAAATTCTCGAGCCGTTTCTGCCCGCGCCATTGGTGGAAAAAACTCACGATGGAAAATACCGGCTGAATCATAACCGCCCACGCAGCATCGGCCGCGTGCGCGCCTTCGCAGGGAATTTCGGCATGGCCGTGCGCGCGCTTGCCTACATGCTGGCGAACGGTCCGGAAGGGCTGCGCCAGACCACCGAAGATGCAGTGCTGAACGCCAACTACATTCGCAGCCGCCTGCGCGGCGCCTACGATCTTCCCTACGACCGGCCGTGCATGCACGAGTGCGTGTTTTCCGACCGCCGTCAGGCCGCTAAGGGCGTGCGCACGGGCGACATCGCCAAGCGCCTGATCGACTATGGCTTTCACCCCTACACCACGTCGTTCCCGCTGATCGTGCCCGGCGCGCTGATGATCGAGCCGACCGAGAGCGCGAGCAGAGAGGAACTGGACGCCTTCATCGACGCGCTCCAGGCTATTGCCGAAGAGGCTGAGCGCGATCCGCAATTCGTCCAGCACGCGCCGTACACGACTCGCGTTACGCGCCTTGACGAAGTTGCCGCCGCCCGCAAGCCCGTCCTGCGCTGGAAGCCGGCCCTAACATCGCTTTAGCCGTTTTGTAGCGGCGGTCTATCGACCGTCGTCGGCGCTCATAGAGCGCCGCTAGAGCGCTGCCGCGCATCGCCATTCCGCCCTTCACCGCCAGCAAACTCAATGGTACAATCCTGCTCATCGGTAGGGAGCCCCTCAATTAAATAACCGATCAAAACGCCATGGGCGAGATGCCCGGAAATCGGCGAGGAGGCCCGCGATGTACCTGACCCCCAAGGCAAAATATTTGGCCGTAGTCTTGATTCTGGGCGGCGCACTGGCCGCTGATGCGCAGGTTTTGAAAATCACGGATGTCTCCCCTGATCAATCGAACTTCAGCTACGCGGTCCCGGCGCTGTCCACTCCCGCCGGGCGAATGAAGAGCATGGTGATTGACCCCAATAACGATGCCATTCTCTACGCGGGTGCGGAATTTTCCGGCGTGTGGAAATCCACGACAGGGTTCAAGTCGGGCGGCCCCAACTTTGGGGCAGGCGACGCGGGCAAGATGACGTGGTTTCAATCGAGCAATGGGCTGCGCAACGGTTTGACCCAGAATCAATATTCCCTTGCCGTCGATCCCTCCGTAACCGGAGCCGGCAGCGATGGACAGAAATATTCCAAACGCCTGCTCTACGCCACCAGCGATGACGATGGCCGGCCCGGCGAGCCCGAAGGCGGGCTGTGGGCATCCACTGACGCGGGCGCCAATTGGACCCGCGTGACGCCGCTTTGCACCAGCGTTAAAGACGGCATCAGCAGCGTCATTTTCTCCGGTGGTCAACCCTTTGTCGCCACTCAGTGCGGCGTTTGGACCACCACCAGCGCAGACATGACCTCATCGTGGAAGCCGGTGACGGCCTCGCTAATCGTACTGAGCGGCGCATTCCTGGCGGACGGCGGCAGCGCGTCGTTTTTTGCTTGCATGGGCAACCTGCTCCTGCCTGCGTCAAACGCCGGGGCGAAGTTTGGTCTGGGGGTTACCTTGCCCGGCAAATGTCTGGCCCTGGCCGCCGTGCCGAACGCCGGCAAAGCATCCACGCAGGCGCTGGTAGTTCGCAGTGACACGACCACCGAGCAGGAAGTGACGTTGGTTGACTTTGGGAAGTCTCCACCCACCATGAAGGATTTGGGATTTGGCCCCTTCGCCAACAAAAACAGCGGTTCAGGCGCCCCGGCGATTGCTGCGGCCCTGCGGATCAAAGGGGTCTCAATTCCCTCGCCCACTCCGGGCTTTAACTACGACGTATACGCCGCCGATAGCTGTGCCTGGTTCCAATACAATCCCATCCCGATTTCCGGTATCACTCCGGCCTGGCAGATGGTGGCGGAGAATTCCAAACATCAATGCGATGACGAAACCACCAACATTCATGCGGACACCTGGGCTATGGTTTTTCCTTCCTGGTATAACACGTCACTGGGTATTTGCGCCGCATACGCTGCTACGGACGGCGGCGTCTTCTTTACCGGCGGAATAGCTTCGCCCGCCCCCGGATTACCCCAAAGCTGCGCCACCGCCCCTTGGTATCCCGCACAGGCGGAACTCCACGCACTCGAAAACCAGAGGATGACGGTGATAACGCAAGTCTCACTCGGGTACGATTCCTCGTTCCCGCTGGCCATCTATATGCCGACCGGCGACAACGATGTGTTCGTGGGTCACTTCGCAAACTGCACGAAGGAGCTTGGCCATTCCGTGAGTTGCAATTTCCTGCCCATCGCCTGGCAAAATCTGAACGCCAGTGGCGGCCTTGGGCTGGGCGACGCCGGCCTGGTATTGGAGGATCCCTATTGGCCGCAACAGGTGCTGGAAGTGCGCAACGGGCATTATGTGGCGGTGAACGATCCTCCCCTGCCGGCGAGTTCGTCGATGCCTGCCGGAACGTACACGGAGATTGTCGAACCCTCGCCGCCTCTGCCCTCGGGCGCGCAGTTCGATGCGGGCTTGGGAGCGGGAGGCATCAGTGAAGTGAACACCGTACCCGGTGAGACTCCCACCCTTCCTACCGACTACCTGGCCATTCAAGATGACGACCCGCAGGTGTGGGAATCGAGCCCGCCCGCGGGCTGCGATGCCACCAAACACGATCATATCCTGCGCAACACCACCGGCAGTCCGCCCTCTGCAACATTCTGGACAGACTTGTCGGACTTTTTCCTGGCTTGCGACATCGTAAAGGTCCAGCCCTCCGGCGGCCACCTGACTCCCATCGTGTACGTGATGACCAACCTTGCCAACGACTCCAGCTTGCCCAAGATCAGCTATCCTCCGCCTGAATCCGGGCAAACCTACGGCCCGCAACAGATCTATCGCGGCGTCGTTGTGCCACTGAATAAAACGGCAGGGACAGGGACGATCAAGAATTGGATTTCGGTGATGGGTTCCGGGTCGGGCCAGCTCAAAGAGGCGGAGGAATTCTTTGTGAATCCTTACGACGCGAGTGAGCTGTATGCGCTGGATTTGCAGGATAAGGTGGTCATGCATACTACAAACGGGGGAGCATCCTGGGCGGAAGACAATACCTTGACCGACCTCGCCACAAATCACGGGGAATATAACATGGGTTGCTACAGCAGCGTGGGGCGGCCGGTGGAATCGGCCAGCGACCCGTTTACCAATGTTTGCTCGTTTGCGTGGGTGGCGTTTGACCCGTTCTGGCCGCAGGCCCGCGCCGCCGCCATGCTCTACGGCGGTATCGCCTTCTCGCGCGATTCCGGCGCGCATTGGATTCCCTTGGACGTCAACGACAACAATCATTTTCTGAGCAACAACCTCACCAGCGGAGTAAACTCGGTTTTCATCGACGCCGAAACGCAGCTTCCCGGCTTGCCTGCGAACAACCAGATCCTTTACGCGGGATTGCACGGCTATCGGCTCCTGCGCATCGAAGCCCCGTTCCGAACTCTGGAAGCCGTAAACTTTGCGTATAACCCCGCGGGCACTCCTTGCGGTGCCAAGCCCCTGGGCTCAGAGAAAGCCAGCGAGTGCATTTCGGTGGTCATTCCCACGCTCGGCCAGACCATCGAACTCTATAAGGACCAAAGCGGATTCTTCGACGGCACTGCGATTTTCGACCTCTCTACTCTCTCTTCTTCGACTCTTACTTATTACTTCGTGGTGAATGGAACGAAAACCGCGAACGCCACTTACACCCTCACCAGCGCCGATAAGGCGAATGGAGTCGCGACGACTCCTGCTGCGCCATAGGCGAGTTCAATAAGCGGGGACGTATGGCACCCCCCGGTCCTGGTTCAGCTTTGCTGCCCGGGTTGCGGTAAATTCTGCTGTTGCGTCGATCAATGAATCCCATGGCCATGTAATTTTTACACTTGCTTCTTTGTTTTCATCAACTTATCCGAACCGTCCTCCACTTTTAACATCTTTTTTTCGGCCTTCTTCGCCCCATCGAAGGCCGACACGTGTAGGCTTTCGATTACTCCGGAATTGCGGGGAGATATATCCGCGCCTCGGCGCAATGCGGAGTGATCTGTGGGCCGCGAAGCGCCGTGGCAGTCGCAGCGTGTCAGACGCCCGTAGCACAAGCCCATTCGCCCGGCCCCGGCTGTCCTGCCGCCAAGCCGCAATGCCCCGATGGCTCTGGCGCATATTCGCCCATAGACACGACTCCCGGGGAAAATACAAGCATTTTCGGGTCCATTGTCGCTGATATGTTGAATTAATATTAAACCATGAGGCAACAGGAGCTTACGGGCAGCCGTCCGCGTTCTTGCCTAGCTCGCCGGACCGTTAACTGCGGGATTTCACGCACCAGTGGGTGATTTGACGCACCTTTATACGAGACAGAGTATGGTTTGCCGCCGGTGGCGCATGAATGGAAGTTCAGGGTTGCGACCCGGGCACTGCATTGTGGCTCCGCTGGGAGAACATATTCCTGGCGCGGACGGGGTTCGTTCGCGAACGGTTCACTCACACAAGTGCTGCGGATATTTGGAGAGGCGCCGTTTCGTGCTTGCCACGAAGCAGCCTTCCAGGTGTTTGCCGTTCAAATCGATTTCATATTTGCCTGAAAGGATTTTGGGAGCCGGGTTTGCTTCGCCATTTTTATCCCACTCGTCAATCCATACCTTCCCCTCGGCGATAACCGGACATTTGCCGCCGGGGAAGCATCCATCGCGAATGCGACCATCTCCCCTGGTTGAGCCTTATGCCGCCACTCGTGCCAGGCGGGAAATCCACGTTTGAGTACAAGAAGAGTTTTCCCGGGGCAGGCGCGCCGTCAATATTGGCTAGGAGAATCCCGATCCCATCGCAATACACCACGTAGTGGCCCGTGGCGCCGGCCGCATCCGCCAGCAAAGTGAAAGCTGGGAACAAAATCGCCAAAAGGCAGATGTGCCCTAGCCTTGGCTTGGGGCTCTTCATACCAGGAGTTTACCTCAAGGCCTACCCCCGGTCATTGCTTTTGTCCCCGTGAGTTCTTTCTTCAATATCGAGGGTTACCTGGATGAGAAATACCGGCGGCTTTGATTCTCCGCGCCCGAAATCTGATATGCTTCGGCGCGCGCGAGGATCACGATGCCGGTGCCCGATCGCCGCGATTTCTTGATACAGTCCGCTGCATTGGTTACCTTGGGAGGGACTTCACCTGTGTCCCGCGAACTTGGTTCCGAAAAAACTTCTGAAGAGTTCTCGGCATTTCAGGCCCGGCGAAGGAAAGAACTTTGGAGCCTGTTGGGCGACTTGCCCTGGAACCACCAACCCGGCCCCGCCGTTGTCCTGGCGACGGAGAAACACGATGGATATACGCTGGAGCGGCTGGTGCTTGACCTGAACGGAATCGAGCCGGTTCCCGCGTTGCTGCTGATTCCGGACAAGCGCCCCGCGCGCGCACCCGGGCTGCTTTTTATCCACTGGCACGCCGGAATGTATGACCTGGGCAAGGAACAGCTCCTGACCGGCGTCAGCGCCCAGCCCGCTTATGCTCCCGTCTGCGCGGAAAAAGGGCTGGTAACGCTGGCCATCGACAGTTGGTGCTTCGGCGAGCGCAAGCATGATGAGAACGGCCAGGTGGGCGAGGAATCCACTTTCAAAGAAATGATCTGGAATGGGCGCGTGCTCTACGGAATGATGATGTTTGATGAATTCCGCGCCATGGATTACCTCGCCGGACGGCCGGAGGTGGATGCGGGGCGGCTGGGCGTGCTGGGAATGTCCATGGGATCCACGAAAGCGTGGTGGCTGGCGGCGCTCGACCCGCGCGTGCGGCTGTGTCTGGACGTCTGCTGCCTCACGGATTTTGAGGAGCTCATCAAACTCCACAACCTCCATCGCCACGGCATTTACTACTACGTGCCCTCCTTGCTCAAACACTTCCAAACCGCGCAAATCAACGAACTCATCGTCCCGCGCGCCCATCTGAGCGTCAACGGCCGCCTGGATGAGCTCACTCCACCCGCCGGCGTTATAAAAATCCGCGATTACCTCTATCCCCTTTATCAGAAGTACGGAAAGGCCGAGGATTGCCACGTCGAATTATTTGAGTGCCCGCACCAGGAACTTCCCGTGATGCGCAAGCTGATTCTGGATTGGATGGACCTGCATTTGATCCAAACGAGCGCCGGATAATCCCCCCGGTGCATTCGGATTTTGGTTGCTAATTGCGTGAACCCCCTCACCCCCCTCCCCTCTCCCCCTGCGGCGGAGAGGGGAGGGGGCCTTAAAAACCTCCGTCAAACCTTCCAGCCAAACCCCACTAGATATTGCGGTTAGCCCACTCCAAAACCCTGAATATTGTGGTTTTTCCTTTACAAGCCTCCTGAGGTGTGGTACATATCAGGGGAGGGATCGTCGCGCAACACTGCATTGGTGCGCCAAGGTGGGAGTTTGGACGAATTCCAATTAATTTTGGATTTGGATTCAACACGCGCCACGCTGACTTCTCTCTTCTTGCCTCGTTCTCCAATCCAAAATCCAAAATGGATAAGGGTGCCCATTGTATAAGCTGAAAAAACTCGAACTGCTGGGGTTCAAATCTTTCGCAGACCGCTCGCGGCTGGAGTTTGCCGATGGCGTTGCCGCGGTAGTGGGACCGAATGGCTGCGGAAAGTCCAACCTGTCGGACGCCATCACCTGGGTGCTGGGTGAACAGAGCGCGCGGCTGCTGCGCGGCGAGCGCATGGCGGACGTCATTTTCAACGGCACGGGCACCCGGCTGCCCACCGGAATGGCGGAAGTCAGCATGACTCTCATCGATCCCGAATATAACGAGGCGGAGGCCCCCGAAGAACCGCCCGCGACCGAAGAAGCGGAGCTGACGGCAGAGGAACGGGAGGAATTCCCGCTGGAAACTCCCGGAAACGGCAATGGCCATGGGAACGGGAATGGAAATGGCAATGGCAACGGGGCAAAGCCGCACAAGGTTTTTCACCGCTCCGGTGAAATCACCGTGACGCGCCGCCTGTTTCGCTCGGGCGAGAGCGAGTATTTAATCAACGGCGAGATCTGCCGCCTGCGCGACATTCAGGACCTCTTCATGGGCACGGGCTTGGGTCCCGAATCCTACGCCATCATCGAACAGGGCCGCATCGGGCAGATTCTCAGCTCGAAACCGTCGGACCGGCGATTGATTCTGGAGGAAGCGGCGGGCGTCTCAAAGTTCAAAACCCGCAAGCGCCTGGCGGAAGCCAAGCTGGAATCATCACGCGCCAATATGGCGCGCATCACCGACATTTTGGAAGAGGTCGTGAAGCAGGTGAACTCGCTGAAGCGGCAGGCGTCGAAGGCGCGGCGCTATCGCGAGCTCCACGATGAATTGCGCGGCCGGTTGAAGAACGTCCTCACCTCGCGCTTGAAGGCTCTGGAGGCGGAGTTCCAAAGGCTGAACGGAGAACTGGCGCAGGCGCAGGAATCGTGTCTGGCGGCGGCACAGGAACTGGAGGCCATCGAGCAGCAGCAGAAGCGCGCCACCACGCACTATGAGGAACTGGAGGACCAGCTCATCCAGTGCCGCGAGCGCCTTTCCCAGGGCGATCTCGAGCAGGAACGCCTGCTCTCGCGCCTTGAACAGGTGAAGCAGCAAAGCGGAAACCTGGGGACGCGCACGGAGGAAGCCGCGCTTGAAAGCGCCGACCTCCAAACCCAGCGCGCCGGCGTGGAGCAGCAGACGGTGGAGCATGCTCTCCAAGCGGAAAAGCTGCAACAGGAATGCACGGTGGCGAAGGAGACGCTGGCCCGCCATTTAGCGCGACAGGAGGACTTGAACTTCCAACTCGGCGCCGCCGAGCAGGACGTGGACGCCTGCCGCGAATCGCTCGTGGCCGCGGTCGGTCATGCCGCGGAGCTGCGCAATCAACTTGTGCAGGCGGAGGAGGCGGGCCTGGCCGTGGACCGTCAGGCGGCCCGCACGGATGCGGAAAAATTGCGCATGGAGGCGGAGCACGCGCACATGGCGGCCGAACTCGAGTCTTACCTTACCGACCATCGGCGCGAAGCCAGCACGCTCGCGGAGCTTGCGGAATCCGTGGCCCAGACCACCCGCGACCTGGAACAGGCGCGCAGCCAGGAGCTTTCGCTGCGTTCGCGGCTTGAAGCCCTGCGCCGCGAATATTCCGGCAGCGTGGCGCGCAAGGAAGCGCTGGAGCAGTCGCTCGCGCGGCACGCCTACAGCACCGAGAGCGTTCGCCGCCTGCTTTCGGGCGAGATTCCGATGGATGACAACGCGTTTCACCCCATGGGCCTGCTCGCGGACTTCGTGGAAGTCTCCTCGGGGTACGAGGAAGTGGTGGAGGAATTCCTGAAGCAGGAGCTCGAATGCGTGGTCGTTCAGCAGCACGCGCAAGCGCGATCAGGAATTGCCTTGTTGCAGAGCGAGGGCACGGGCCGCTCCACCTTCTTCGTTACACAATTGGCTTCCAACGGGCATTCGCACGGAAACGGTGATTCGCCGGTGCGCAACGAACCCGGAGTCGTGGCCCCCGTGCGTGACTTCGTGCGGTTTGAATCCAAACTGGGCTTGAATGGCGATATGGTGCTGCCCGCGCTCAGCAACGCCTACGTGGTGGAAGATGATGCCGCCGCCGAACGACTGGCGGGTGCATATCCTGAATGCCATTTCCTGACGTCCTCGGGAGCGCACTATCACCACCGCATGGTTTCGGGCGGGAAAGGGTCGAGCGCCGGGCCGCTGGCTCTGCGCCGCGATTTTCGCGAACTTGAGAGGCGGACGGCGGAGCTGGATACGGAGATTAAATCGAGCGAATCATTGCTTGCGGCGGCAGAGGCCGAAGCAAAACGCCTGGACGAGCAGCTCAAGAATTTGTCCGGCAGCAAGATGGAGGCCGAGAAGAAAGCGGTTGTCGCCGACGAAAAACTTCGTCAGACGCGCGAAAGCTGCGACCGCACCCGCCAGCAACTCGACGCGCTGATTGCGGAGGCCGCGGTTCTGGTGAAGGAACGCTCCAGCGTGGATGAGCGCCTTGCCGGCCTGCGTGCTGAACTTGAAACGGCGGGAATGACCAAAATTCAGCGTGAAGAAGCCATCAGTGTGGCCACGCAAAAAGGGCGCGAGATCCGCGTCGAGCTGGACCGCCTGGCGCAGAAGATTGCGGACGCGCAATCCGCAGCGCGGGCTCTCGAGGAAAGGACCCGGGCAGCGGAGGCGGAAGCGGCGCGGCTGCTGGCGGCGGCACAGGACCTTCACAACCGCCTTGCCCGGCTCGCGCAGCAAGTGGAAGCCTGGCAGCAGGAGCGCACGCGGTTGGTGCAGGAGAGTGAAGCTCACCAGGCGCGCCTGGAACAACTTCAGGTGGAACTTGCCGCAGCGCGCGTGGAGCTGCGCGAACTGGAGGAGGAATCCCGCGCCGTCCGCACGGAGCGGGACGGTCTGGGTCCGCGCGTGGACCTGGCACGAACGGAGCTCGAGGCGCAGCGCGAAAAGCGTTCGGAGACGGAAGTGGCGATGGCGCGCGCTGAATCTGACTTCACGCATCATTCACAGCAATGCCGCGACGAATTGAATGCGGACCCGGCGACGCTGCTGGCGGAATTGGCGCCGGAAGCGGTGCTGGCGGGTGAGCCCTTGCAGGTGGCGGAAGAAGAGCTGCGCCAGCTTAAGGCGCGCATCGAAAACCTGGGACCCGTGAACATGATGGCTCTCGAAGAGCTCCAGGAAGCGGAGGAACGGTTCGAATTTCTCAACACGCAACGGCAGGACCTGCTGGCTTCGATTGAGGACACAGCGCAGGCCATCCGCGAAATCGATCAGGTATCGAGGCAGCAATTCCTCGAAGCGTTCAAGGCCATCAACGCCTACTTCGCGGAATCGTTCCGGGGGCTCTTCGGCGGCGGCATCGGGGAAATGCGCCTGGCCGACGAGAATGATCCTGACAGCGGAATCGACCTGGCAGCGCAGCCGCCCGGGAAGCGGTTGCAGAACGTGCTGCTGCTCTCGGGCGGCGAGAAAGCCCTGGCCGCGCTGGCCTTGCTCATCGCCATTTTCCGCTACACGCCGAGCCCCTTCTGCGTGCTCGATGAAGTTGACGCGCCGCTGGACGAAACGAACATCGAGCGGTTCACGCGCATGATTCAGCACATGAGCCTCCACACGCAGTTCATTCTGATCACGCACAACAAGCGCACCATGGAGATTGCCAAAGTCATGTACGGCGTCACCATGGAGGAGCCGGGCGTCTCAAAACTGGTTTCCGTGCGCTTTGAAGCGCTGGTTCCGGAGCCCGTCGG
>JASHTO010000495.1 GCA_030040515.1 Terriglobia bacterium | reverse complement strand
GGTGTGACTTCTTCCGTGATCCAGGCGGCCGGGGCGCCGCCGGGCGGCACGAGGGCACGGCCAAAAACGCTGGTCGTGCTGGTAAAGATGAAGGATTTGACACCTGCCTCGACTGCTTCTTCCAGCAGATTGAGTGTGCCTGTGATGTTGGTATCGATGAAGTCCTGCCGGCGATGCGTGCTCAGGTGTGGCTTGTGTAGCGCGGCGGTGTGGAAGACCACTCGTGCCCCTGATGTGCACGTCCGCACGCAGGCGCGGTCGAGGATTGAGCCGACGGTTGTCGTGAAGAGGCAATCCAGCAGATCCAAACCGATGACTTCGTGCCCGAGCTTCCGCAGCGTCCGGGCCAGCGCTTCGCCCAAATGGCCGGCGCTTCCTGTGACCAGAATCTTCATAAAGGATTGTCGATTGGAAGGACTTGCGGCCACCCAATTCCGGGCTCCGAATGCCTAAACGAGCAACTTGTACTTCTCCGCCTTGCGATAGAGCGTTCGGCGGTCGATGCCCAGAATCTCAGAGGTTTTCACCCGATTGCCGCCGGTCACTTTCAACACGTGCGCCATATATCGCCGCTCCACCTCATCCAGGGAGGGCAATTCGGCGTAAAGGTCCTCCGGCCGCTCGATTTCACACATTTCCGTGCGCACCTTCGCCGGCAAATCCTCGGGCACGATCACCCCTGTGCGATTCAGCGCAGCGGCGGACTCCAGTGCGTTCTCGAGCTCGCGGACGTTTCCGGGCCACGAGTAAACGGCGCTCATCAATACGGAAAGCGCATGCGGCGAAATGGTGAGCACACGCTCACTATCGTGAGCTATCTTCTTCAGAAAATGTTCGACGAGCAGGGGGACATCATCCAACCGCTCGCGCAGCGGCGGGATGTCAATCTCGATGACGCGGAGACGATAATAAAGGTCCTGCCGGAATTTGCCTTCCTCCACACATTCCGCCAGGTTTCGATTGCTGGCAGCGATGATGCGCACATCGACTTTCACCACATCGTTGCTTCCGATGCGCCGGACTTCCTGCTCCTCCAGCGAACGCAGAACCTTCACTTGCAGGCTCGGGCTCATCTCGCTGACCTCGTCCAGAAAAACCGTGCCGCCGCTCGCCTCCTCAAAAATTCCGCGCTTGTTCACCATCGCGCCGGTGAAAGAGCCACGCACGTGGCCGAATAACTCCGTCTCGAGAAGGGATTCTGTGAGTGCGCCACAATTCACAGCGTAATAACACTGCTCCGCGCGTGGACCGTTGTAGTGAATGGCCTTCGCCACCAATTCCTTGCCAGTTCCGCTCTCGCCACAAATCAGCACGGTTGAGCGCGAATCCGCCACCATGGCAATCTTCTTATAAATCTCCAGCATCTTGGGCGAGTTGCCCACCAGGCTGGAGAGTTGCGCCTGGGTGCCCAGTTGCCGTTTAAGGTTGCGATTCTCGCGCAACAGCTTGCGGTTGGCCAAAGCGCGCTGAACCTGCAAAAGCACTTCGTCAATCTTGAACGGTTTGGAAATGTAATCAAATGCCCCGGCCTTGACCGCCTCAATGGCCGTTTCCATGGAGCCAAAAGCCGTGATGAGAATGACTTCCGACTCAGGCTGAATGGTTTTGTAGGCGCGCAACACGTCCAGGCCGTTGAGGCTCGGGCCCAAGCGCATGTCGCTGATGATGACGTCGAAGAATTCGCGTTGTCCGATTTCCTTTGCTTCTTCCCCGCTGCCGGAAGTGCAGACGCGATAGCCCTCTTCACTTAAGACCTCGCGAAGGAGCTCGCGCGTGTCCGCGTCATCGTCTACGACCAGAATGTTGGCGTTGGTGTCAGTTTCCATGAGTACAGTGGTCGGCGTTAATGGGACAGTGGTCGGAATGGACTTCGCCTACGGTCACCTCGTCATTCTTTCCATATTTGCGACCTAGGGCAGCGGCCGTCACTTGCCGCCTGCCACGAGCGTCAAGTCCGGGGATTCCACCTTCTCGCGGCAATCGAGCAGCAGCCGGATGGTAAAAACTGTGCCGCATCCCGGCTCGCTTTCCGCATGAATTGTTCCGGCGTGCTGGCGAACGATCTGCTCGCAGATGGCCAGGCCCAGGCCTGCCCCGGTGCCGATCTGCTTGGTCGTAAACATAGGGTCGAAAATGTGAGCCAGGGTTTCGCGAGCCATGCCGGCGCCGGTATCGGCCACTGCGACTTCCACGGAATTCGGTTCCTCGGGCGAAGGTCTGCGAAGTTCGATGCGAAGCTGGCCACCACGCGGCATGGCGTCCGAGCTGTTGTTTATTAAGTTCAGAAAGACCTGGTGTAGGTAGCCGGAATCGCCATAAATCTCTGGGCAGTCTTTGGCCATGACCATTTGTACCTGGATTTTGCGGCTCTCCAAAACCGGGGAAGAGAGCAGGACGGTATCTTCGAGAATGTGCTGAAGGTCCACCTGCTCCAGCCTCAGCTCATATTTGCGCGTCCAGGAAAGCAATTGCCGGACGGTGCGCACGATGTTTTCCACCTGCTTCTCGATCACCAGCAGGCGGCGCGCCGTGGATTCGTCATTGCTCTTGCGCCGGGCGAGCAATTGCACATGGCCGGAGATGGAATTAAGCGGCGTGCCGATTTCGTGCGCCAGGCTGGCGGCGAGTTGTCCTGCAACGGCCAGCCGCTCCGAGCGCGCCAGATTTTTCTGCGTCTCGAACAGCTCCTTGTTAATACCGCGCAATTGCTCGTTACGGCGCGCCAGTTCGGCCGTGGCTTCCTGCACTTTGCGACCCATTTCGTTGCTGAAGTTTTCGATTCGCCGCAGCAGACGGTTCAGGTGCGCAGCGAGCAAACCGACTTCATCCAAACTCTGGAGGCGCGCGCGGACGTCGAGCTGGCCTTTCTCCGCGGACTTCATGACTCGAATCATTTCCTTGACCGGCTTCCGAACCGCGCGCAGGAAGAAGAGGTGGATAACCAGCACCACCGCCGCGAAGCTTGCCAGCATGAGCAGCAGGTTTTGCACCACCAAGTCCCAGGTGACAGCGTTTAACCGCGACCGCGAGACGTCCAAAATCAGACAGCCAATGGTTTCGCCTTGTGCGACCAGTTTGGTGCTAATAATCCACATCCCGCGATTTTCGGTCTCGATGCTTTCCTGGTCGGCTTTTTCGGGGGGCTGGTAGTATTCCTTGTAAGTTTCAATGTTGGGAATGTTATCAAGCTCCAGATGCTGTCCCTTTGGGTTGGTCGTGGCAACCAGGTGATGATTAGGACTGTGCACAAAGACGTCCGCCTGGGTGATGCCGGGCGAATCCTGCTGAAGTTGGCGCAGCGCCTGAAGGAGAATGTCCGGCTTGGCCAGCGTGTCAGGAGCGGCAATCTGGTGGGCCGTCAATTGCGCCTGTGCCAAAGCCTTGTGGTAAAGCTCACCTTCGATGGGTTCTTGAATCGTCAGGTAGGAAGCGATTACCGTTGACACTCCCAGGACCACCATGACGGTCGCGGTTATGATGCCAATGATCTTGACTTGCAGGCTCAGGCGGTCAAACATCCCATTTGCTCCGGGCATTTTTCAAACTACCACTACCCCATCGAGAAGGCAACACAACCTGCGCATTGGGAGGGTTTCATTCCGGAGCAGGTCATTCCTCCCGATTGGGCGCGGCCAGGCGCGACGTGCTTGTTCATCAGTGATCATACCGGCTCGAAGGGAATGCCTTGCATAGTTCTCACTAGTCGCGCAGAATGCCAGACGGAAGCTTGCTTCGAAGGGGGGATGCGTCGCGAGCGCAGCAGGGTCCGGCTGAAAGCGATATCTCGCTCTCGACCAATGTCCGGATTTCGACTAGAAACGCAAAGAGAATTGCAATTTGTCCAAAGCGCTTTTTCATTCTCCGCCGTCATGGCTGCCATCTGTGTTCTATTGCCTGGCGACAGGCTGCCTGTATCTCGATGCCTTCGTTTTTCCCCACACGCCTGTTTACGAGGGGGACACCACGCCCATTTATTTGCTGGAAGCAACGAAGATGCTGAAAGGGCAGGTGATCTATCGTGACTTTTTCCAGTTCACCTTTCCCGGGACACAAGTCTTCTATCTTCTGCTCTTCAAATTTTTCGGCGTTCGCGCCTGGATTCCCAGCGCCGTGTGGGTTTTGTCGGGAATAGGACTGGCCTGGATTTGCGTGGTGATCTCGAAACAGGTCCTGAGGGGCGCCTCGGTATACCTTCCCAGCCTGGTCTTCCTGGGAGTCGCGTTTTTCTCCGAGCCTGACGCCACTCACCACTGGTTCAGCACTCTGGCCTGCATGGCGGCCATGGCGGTGTTGATGCCCCGGCGAAGTCCCTCCCGATGGGTGGTAGCGGGGGTGCTC
>JASHTO010000494.1 GCA_030040515.1 Terriglobia bacterium | reverse complement strand
GAGCCGGAATTGCGGGGGTCCGAAAAGCTGGTGACGACACCTTTGTCCTCGTCGCCACGCAGGGCCACGACCGAGCGGAATTTGTTCGTCCACTGGATTTTATTTTCCACATAGAAACTTCCTAGCGTGTCCGTAAATTTATTCACATCCGTGTCTGCGGATAAAAAACCGTTGGGCTCGCCCGGATAGGGAGCGAGAACATCTTCTTTGTCCGTGCGCACGCGATTTTCCGCCCGGTAAAGGCCGTTGCTAATCCAGTCGTTGCGGAGCTGCAGGCCGAACGTGGTCTCCACCCTGCGGCCAGACCACTGGCTGAAAACCGTATGGCGTGCGTCGAACCCACCCACCCAGCGCGTGTCGTGCTGTTCGAACTGGTCGCCCTTAACGGGGTCATACAGGTAGTAAGTGAAATCGGAGAATAAATCGAGGTCATAATAAAATCCGTAGGCCGTGATCTGCGTTACGGAATTTGCGCTGGCGTGGTGCCATTCGCCCTGCAAACTATAACGCCCGGAATTGCCACCGTCCGCCGGGTTGAGGGTGCCGAAGAAACCCACGAGGGGCACGGCATCGTCGGCGAGTTGATCGCTCGAGTTCCATTTTCCATGGTAAGCGCGGCTCGTGATGCTGAAACCACTGGCGTCCCCGCCCCGGCTGTAGGTTACAAGGCTGTTGAATTTGGCATAACCATCCGGGTGCGTCCAGGGGCCGTCATCGTAATACGCCTCTCCACCCTCCATCAAATAGCCCGAGCCGAGCTTTTGTGATGCGCCGAAGACGCCCCGCGCATAGCCAAGCGTGCCGCCTTCGACCTTGATGAAATCCTCGGGCAGCGTTTTGAAAAACACCAGATCGGCATTTCCAGCCGAGCCATAATTGCCAACATCCGCGTAATAAGGACCTTTCTCGAAATTCACCCGCTGCACGAGCTCGTCGATGACGGTATTCATGTCCGAGTATCCCTCGCCGTGCGCGTGCGACGGCAGGTTCAGCGGCATACCGTCGAGGAAGGTGGCGAAATCTGTACCGTGGTCGAGATTGAAGCCGCGAAGGAAATACTGGTTGGCCTTGCCGCCGCCGGCGTGTTGAGTGATGATGAGACCGGGTATCGTCTCCATAATTTCTCCCGCACGAAGAATCGGACGATCTTCGATTTCCTTGGCACCCACCGTTCCCTGGGTGGCGGAACTGGCAATTCCGACAAGGTCGTCCTCCCGGCCCTGCACGTTGATGGTGGTGCCCACAGCGCCCACCGCCAGAGAGATGCGCAGCGCAGCCGGCGCCCCGGTGGTCCCTATGATGACGGGAATTTCTTTGGTTTCAAAACCAGGGTTGGATACGATAAGTCGATAATCGCCTGCCGAGAGTCCAGAAATAATGAAGGAACCGTTCTCGTCCGAGTGGGTCGTTTTCTGGACCGCACCGTTGGCACTCCGAAGCTGCACGGTCACCCCTGCAATCACCGCGCCAGACGTGTCAACGATGGTTCCTGATAACTGAGATGGCTGACCCTGCGGATTGGGCATTGGCCCGCTGATCGCGGACTGCTGCGCGTAAAGCAGCGAGGCCAAGGTGAACAGGGCAAAGGGGAAGAATCTGCGGAAGAGCATCTGCACTGCCTCCTGAAAGGATGGGACAATTTACTGCACTTGCAAACGGCTTGGTCTCGCGGCCAGGGCGTTGGGGCCCTGGCCGGCCCGTGCTACGAACTATAAAAACGTAATACGCATAAGGATGGTAACACGAATTGATAAATCATGTTACTAATATTTGCGGCCAGAATGGGCTGTGGAAACCGGACAGAAAGGTGGGATTTAACTTGACGTCGAATAGAGCCTCTGCGGCCACGGGTCGGAGGTCAGTAACCCGGTGGCGCCCGCCGGCAAAGGAAGCTTGATGAAAGTCGGCGGAAGGTAGAGCGGCGACGAAGGCGGTTCGAGAATATATTCCAGGGCTAATGTGAATGTGCGCCGGCGCTGGTGACGACCAACTGGCCATGATTGACCCCGCGCAGGCTCAGGATCCCGTTGGCAAAATCCCGAACCTCCCGGCTGCGTCCCTTCACGACGACAACTTCAAGGCGGTTGTGATGATCCAGGTGCACGTGCAGGGAAGAAAGCACCTTGCCCCCCAGTTGATGCTGGGCTTCTACCAGCTTTTCGGTGAGATTGGGCCGGTGGTGGTCGTAGACAATCGTTAAAGTTCCCACAACGATCTTGTTTTGGTCAATTTGCACCTCCACTAAATGATCGCGGATCAGGTCGCGGATCGCCTCCGAGCGGTTGCCATACCCCTTTTGGCTGATGACTCCGTCAAACTGCCGGAGAAGATCGGATTCCAGGGAAACTCCGATTCGCGCTAACTCTCCCATCAACCACCTCCGCCACCGAATGAAGATCGAACTGAAGGAAACTCTCTCCGCTATAACCCCGTTTTCATATGGAACTGAAATTGCGCAAAGACTCCCCCCGGGAAAGGTGTCGATAGACGTGTGGTGGCCTGGTTCGATGTCGGGTCTAAACTTTGTGGAGCAAAACCCTTCTGGGAGGAACGTCTCGATTCGCTGGCCAGAGGATTCCTCTGCGGTAGGGGCGACGCGTCGGCCCTGGCTCTGGACCACATTGCGATCCCCGTGGGCGAGGCCTCGCGTTGGCCCCTGACGATTTGAACCGAGCGGGCAACCGATTTTGTGGTGGAAATGCCCGGCCCCGGGCGGTAAGTAATGTCAACGCGCGCGTTGACATTCCGCGAGCGCTGGGGTAATTTCAGACTTGGGATTTGCGTTCCCTCCTGGACCCTATGATTCCTGATAGTAGTGTCGTTGAGGTGACCCTCGAAAGCGACCTCAAGAACGTCGAGGTGGCCGAGGAAATTACTCGCCGTGTGGCCGGCACTGCCGGATTCGATGAGGACGAACAACAACGCATTGAAATGGCCGTGCACGAGTCGATGATCAACGCCATTTGGCACGGCAATCAGAACGACGGCAGCAAGAGCGTCTGGTTGCAGTTCAAAATTCACAACGACCGGCTGGAGATTCGCATCCGGGACCAGGGAAAAGGGTTCGACCTGAGCCACATTCCCGATCCGCGGAAGGATGAAAACCTGCTGAACGTGTCCGGGCGTGGAATCTTTCTCATCCGCACCTTCATGGACGAGTTCCGGGTGGAGCACGTTAACGGAACTGGGACGGAAGTAACCATGATTAAACGCCTGAGTCCCGGATTTCAGACTAAACAAGGAGGAGCCGACCGTGAGCATGAAAGCCACAATACGACAAGTTGATTCCGTAACGGTCGTCGATGTCAGCGGCAGAATCACTTTGGGCGAGGGGTGTACCCAATTGCGGGAGCTGATTCGCGACCAATTGAGCAAGGAAAATAAAAACCTTCTCTTAAACCTCGCCGACGTCACCTACATCGACAGCTCGGGAATCGGCGAGCTGGTTAGCGCCTTTACGGGTGTTTCCAAGAAGGGCGGAACCTTGAAACTCTTGAACCTCACGAAAAAGGTTCATGACCTGTTGCAGATTACCAAACTCTATACCGTCTTTGATGTCCACGACGACGAAGCGAAGGCGATTGGCAGTTTTTCAAAGGTCGCAAACGCCTGAGGTTGCACAAACCCGCCGGCATGGCGTCTGCTGAACCTGCTTCTCGCCGTGTTTCCGTCAGCGCCTGATTCCCCCGCGGGCCGATGCGACGCTATGACGGATCATGAGGTAATGACTGGCGGCGTGAGCGGTGCCTGAAGACTAGAAACCATTTTAGCTTTTTGGAACCCGGTAACAAGTGACGCGTTCAAACTGAACGCGTTCATAGGAATCATCGATGTTGAAGGTTGTTTCCGAAGCCCCCAGGAAAAAATAACCGTCGGGCTTCAAAATCCTTCGCACCTTGGAAAGAATAGCCTTCCTGGTTTCCATGCCGAAGTAGATCAGAACATTGCGAAGCAGCACGAGGTCCAACAATGGAAGCGAAGGCCAAGGGCTCGCCAGATTCAAGGCTTGGTAGTCCACCATGCGGCGCACATCGTCGCACAAATACCAATCACACCCCCGCTTTTGAAAATACTTGACAAGCAGCGTGGCGGGAAGTCCGCGATTCACTTCAAGCTGGGTGTAGGGGCCCTCACGCGCGCGGGTCAGGATGCCGGTGGAAATGTCGGTAGCTAGAATGTGAACCTTCCAGTTTGCCAAAACGGGAAAATTCTCGCGAATCAGCATGGCCAGGCTATAGGGTTCTTGTCCGGAAGAACTGGCCGCGCACCAAACCCTCAATTCTTTCTGCGCCGCCCGTCGGGACATGAGATCCGGGAGGACGAATTTCCGCAGGGCTTCGAAGGGATGGAAGTCGCGAAAGAAGGAGGTTTCATTGGTGGTAAGTGCCTCCACGGCCTGGCGGTGCAAGCCGTTGAAGGGCTCGGATTGCAGGCGTTGCACGAGATGGTCGAGCGATGCGAACCCCTCGCGACGGGCCAGGGGCAACAAGCGCGATTCAACAAGATATCCCTTGTCTTCCTCCAGCACAATCGCGGAGTGTTCAAGGACGAGGCGGCGAACGTAGTTGAATTCGGGCAGACTCAGGGTCATCTGAGAACACTCGATCCCACCGTATCGAGAGGAGAGTTGTATTTGTGGAGATGTTCCCGTCTGCTTCGAACCCGCCGGACGATTTCCGGGCCGAGTTCATCGAGCGGCAGAACCTTGTCGGCAAGCCCGGCATTGGCCACGAACCCGGGCATTCCCCACACAACGCTGCTCGCCTGATCTTGCGCCAACACTTGACCCCCAGATTCGCGAATATGTTCGCAGCCCCTCAGGCCATCCTGCCCCATGCCGGTCATTACCACCGCCAGGGCGTGAGCTCCGTAGGTATTCGCTACGGACCGGAACAGCACATCCACCGCCGGTCGACAGGAGTTTTCTGGCGGGCCTTGGTGGGTTCGAAGCACCAGGTGATTGCTCTCGCTCGCTACGACCATATGGTAGTCTCCGGGCGCGATCCAGACGCAGCCGGGCCGCAGTTCCGCACCTGGCTGGCCCTCCTTCACTGCGATTTGCGACTTCGCCCCCAGCCGCTCGGCCAAGAGGCGGGTGAAAACCGGAGGCATGTGCTGAACGATAACCACCGGAACGGGGAGGTCGCGGGGGAGTGAAGGAATAAGGTTCGACAAAGCATTAGGCCCGCCGGTTGATACGCCAATGGCTACAATGGCGATGCGTTCTTCGCGACTGGGAATTTTCCGTCGCAGCGGGATCGGCTGGGGAGCGGCCGGCGCCGCCGAATGGGCCGGGCTCGCCCCTCCCAACCGCCGGCTGCAGATTGCCTTGACCCTCGGAATCAATTGCGTCCGAATGCAATCCAGGCCCTGGGCGGCGCTGCCCACGTTGGAAGGCTTGGTGACGTAGTCCGTAGCGCCCTTGGAAAGCGCATCGAGCGTCGCCTCCGCGCCGCGCTCCGTGAGGGTGCTGTACATAATCACCGGCAGATCCGGCAGCGACTTGTGGATTTCCACCAGCGTGCCGATTCCATCCAACTCCGGCATCTCCACGTCCAGGACGATGACGTCCGGCTTGACTTGCGGAATTTTGGCAAGCGCAATCTTCCCGTTGGCGGCCGTTCCCGCCACGGCCAATTGAGGATCCGCGCTGAGCGCGTCACTCACCATGCGCCGGACGACCACCGAGTCATCGACCACCAGGATACTGATCTTGGGCATTCGTTAAGATCCTGCCATCCCGAAGATTCGCAACTTTTCCATGATGACTTCGGGGGTGAAGGGCTTCATCACATACTCGTTGGCCCCTGCGGCGAGGGCTCGAACCACGTTTTCCATTTCGGTCTCCGTGGTCACCATCATCAAGAGCACGCCGTCGTACATGTGCTCGGCGCGAACGGCTCGTACGAAATCGTATCCATTCATCTCCGGCATATTCCAATCCACCAGGGCGATGTCAAACTTTCCGGCGGACTGGAGCTGCTCCATCGCTTCGCGGCCATTGGCGGCTTCCACGATTTCGAACTCCAGCCCGCGAAGCATCCGAGCCAGGATGGTCCGCATGGCTTTGGAGTCGTCGATGATCAATGCGCGCACAGTGACACCTTCTTTTGGTGAAGCATCAACACTCATCCTCTTTTTCGGTCGGCGGCGGAAAGCAATCGACCACGAAATGCCACAAAGCCTCCCATTGATGCCCAACGCCTTTCAATCATTGGACGCGCGAGGTGGCGCCCGCTGCGGCCTTGGCCCGGACAAAACGTCCATCCTGGGCGGTTTTCGCGGCAGGATGTAATTCCGCCGCACGGCCGGCCTTCCCGCTGTTATCGAACCTGAACCGGGCAACGACGTTTTGGAGTTCCGCCGCCATGCGGGCCAATTCGGCTGCGGCGGTTTGAGTATCTTTCGCGCCCTGCGTCGTGCTTTTTGCCGCCTGCGCCACGGCCACGATGTTTTCGGCCACCTGCGCGCCACCCCGCGCGCCTTCCTGCACGTTGCGGGCGATTTCGTTGGTCGTCGCGGTCTGTTCCTCCACGGCGCTGGCGATAGTGTTCGAGATGTCGTTGATCTGGTGGATGACCGTGGTGATTTCGCCGATGGATTCCACCGCTCCCTTGGTGTCCGCCTGAATGGCTTCGATTTTCCTGCTGATATCTTCAGTGGCCTTGGCGGTTTCCTTGGCCAGTTCCTTCACTTCATTGGCCACCACGGCAAATCCCTTGCCTGCCTCGCCGGCGCGGGCGGCTTCAATGGTGGCGTTCAGGGCCAAAAGATTCGTTTGTTGGGCGATGGAAGTGATGACCTTGATGACCTGTCCAATTTCTGCGCTCGATTCGCCCAGCTTGGCCACGGTGGCGTTAGTGGTCTCGGCGGTTTTGACCGCGGAAGTCGCTACCCGCGCCGATTCGTTGGCGTTTTTGGCGATTTCCTTGATGCTGGAGCTCATCTGTTCGGTCGCGGTGGCCACGGTTTGCAGGTTTTTGGTCACCTGCTCTGCGGCCGCCGAGACCACATTGGATTGCGCGGAAGTTTCCTCCGCATTGGCGCTCATCTGCTGGCTGACGGTGGTGAGCTCCTCCGAAGAACTGGCCAGCGCCGTGGCGGTTTCCGCCGCGGCTTTGAGTGGAGCGACGACCGTATCGAGCGTGTTGTTCACACCCTCGACGATTTTGCGGAAGTCGCCCTGGTGTTTGGCAGCCTCCGCGCGGGTGGCCAGCTCGCCGTCGGCCGCTGCCTGCGACAGGAGATTGACGTCCGCCACCAGCGCGTTGACATTGTCGAAGCAAGAATTAAAGCCCTCAACAATCTTGCGGAAATCCCCCGGGTACTTGGAGATATCGGCGCGCACGGCGAGGTCGCCCTTTTCCGCCGCCTGGGCCAGCATTCCGGCATCCATCACCAGGGCCTGGAAGTTCCCGACGCAATCGTTCAGATTGTTCTTCATCAGGTTGAAGTCGCCCGAGTAGGTTTCGGCAATTTTCCCGGGAATTTCGCCCTTGCTGATCTTTTCCAGATAGCGCGCGACCGTATCCACCACGCGCTTGCGCTCGGTCACGTCGGTGGCATACTTCACCACTTTGAAAGGCTTGCCGTTCAAATCGAGAATGGGGTTGTAGGAGGCCTGAATCCACACTTCCCTGCCGCCCTTGCCCAGGCGCTTGAATTCGCCCGACTGATATTCGCCGCGATTCAGCTTGGCCCAGAACTCCCGGTACTCGTGGCTTTGCCGGTAGGCATCATCCACAAATATGCTGTGATGCCGACCCTTGATTTCCTCCAGCGAATATCCCATGGCCTTCAGAAAGTTTTCGTTGGCGTGCAGGATGGTGCCGTCCAATTTGAACTCGATCACCGCCTGGGATTTGTGGATGGCGGTCACCTGGCCGTAGAAATCGCTGACGTCTTCCAGCAACCGCCCAAAGGCGGTTCCCAGTTTCCCGGGCACGCGCGCTTGAAGCGTGGGGTCGGAAAAGTTGCGATTGGCTAGCAGTTCCGCCTGTTTCAGAAGGGTGGTGACTCCCTGCTTGACCTGGTCCACGTGTTCGGTGCGGTCGGCTCCGCGGTCGGCCACCACGGACTCCAGGCTGAGCCCCATCGACTCAAATGTACACATCAGGAAGGAATCGCTGACGGCCTGCATATCGTAATTGAAAAGTTTCGTGACGGCCTCTTCCGCCCTGGCCGCCAGAGCCTTGTTGGATTTGAAGTGTTGGCGCAAGCGGGGACGGATCAGGCGCTCGAATTCGATGTAGGCGCCGATGTACCACTTGAAAGGAAGGTCGATGCGGTCGTGAGTCTCGCCGATGTGCAGACGGCTCTCGAAGTACTCCGGGCCCCAGCCCTTCGAAGCGTGTTCGAAGAGCGATTGCAGGTACCACGTCTGCATCTTTTCCAGGTGCGCGCGCAGGTCGCTCATGGGCATCTTGCGCTTCTGCGCGAAATGCTCAAAAAAGGCGACGGTGGGCGGGAAGGAAAACTGCCAGTCGTAAAACTCCCGCACGATTTCCGGGGCGGCCGTCTTGGCCCAGGGCGCGAGATCCGAGAGGACTTTCTGTTCCTCAGCTCCCAGGTGCAGGAACTCCCTTCGCCGCTTGAGATTTTCTTCGTTAATGCCGAATTTTTCGCAAAGTGTTTTTTGTTCCTGCATGTCCTGCCTCCTTTAAGAAATTTGAACCCAGATCACGGTAGGGGCGACGCGTCGGCCCCGGCATTTGGGATTGCGAATCGCGCTCCCGGGGGCGAGGCATCGAAGCTGTGAAAAAATAAACAATCTCACGCAAGGGCGCAAAGACGCAAAGTCACGCCAAGTTGATGTCCGTTGCTTTGCGCCTTGGCGCCTTTGCGTGAGGTGTTCTTCTTTTGACCGGATTTTTTCACACCTTCACCGCCTCACCCCTACGGCCTGACCGCCGCCGGAGCCATCACGTTCAAAACCTTCTCCGTATCTAGAGCAATCAGCAGCGAACCCTTCAGCTTGTAAACTCCGCGGATCAGCTCGCGAACCTCTCCGGATAAAGTTCCGGGAGGCGGCTCGAAGGACTCTTCCTCGACTTCCAACACATCCCCGATTTCATCCACCAGCAGGCTGACCGCGCCGTCCTCGTGCCGGATGACCACGTTCATGGGCAGCTCGGTGGCGGCGCGCTCGCGCAGGCCCAGGCGGCAGCGCAGGTCAACCGCCGCCACAATCTGGCCCCGCAGGTTGATCAGGCCCTTCACCACGGGCGGCGCCAGCGGCACGCGGGTCATTTCCTGGTAGCGAATGACCTCCTGAACCTTTTCCACTTCCACGCCAAACAGGAGCTTATCGACCAAAAAGGTTGAGAATTGCTTTTTCCCCGCCATAAACTCTCTCCGGATTGCGGTGGTGCCTTCATTTCAACCGGGCGAGGCACCGCCGCCGGTGAGGACACCGGCGCTACAGGAGCCCTGGTTTCAACCGTAGGGGCGAGTCGCCGCCTCGCTCCTACGTGCCGATGTTTGGATCACGTCCCTGCTACTCAGGCCGCCACGGTTTCGCGGAAGAAATCGGGATCGACGGATTGGATAATTCCCTTGACGTCGAGCATCTCGGTCACGCGGCCCTGCACCACCATGGAGCCCAGCGTTCCCGGGCGGAGCGTGTTCCGCTGAATCCTGATGGCCTGATGGGCGATGTCGAGGATGCGATCGACCACCAGGCCGACGCTGCGGCCCTGATCGGAATAAACCACCACCTGGATTTTCTCGTCTTCGCCGGCCTCGCCGCCTGCGGCCGGGGTTCGGCTTTGCTGGCGACGCTCCATCAATGCGGAGGAGAGATGAATCAAGGGCAAAATCTGGCCACGATACTGGACCACCGGGCGTCCTTCGGTCCATTCCACTGCCGTACGGGCAAACTCCTCGAGACGCGCGACCAGGGAAAGCGGCATGGCCATGCGGCCATCATCCGGGCCTCGAAGGAGGAGCAACGATTCTCTCTCGCTCTCCTGCGGTCCGGTTTCTGCCGCCTTTTCTCCCACCGGCCGGTCGTGGAGTTCCGAGACCACATTGGCGCGCTGGGCGAGGCCCAAGACATCCAGGATCAATGCCACTCGGCCATCACCCATGTTGGTGGCGCCGGCGAAGGTGGAAATGCCCTTAAGCTGCTTGCCGAGGGGTTTGACAACAATCTCTTCCGTGTCGTTGATTTCATCGACAATCAGGCCGAAGTGCCGATCGTCCGCCTGGAGGACGACGATATTGACGGCCTCGTTCTGGCCCGGTGCTTCGTCTGCCCCGGCTCCCAGTTCATGATCCAGGTTGACCAGGGGCAGAAGCTTTCCGCGCAGGCGATAGACTGCCGCGCCGTGGATGTTTTCGATCCCATTGTGCGCCTGCTCGCCTTCCAGCCGCACGAGTTCGAGAAGGCTGACCTGTGGAATCGCGTAGCGGTCACCATGGCTGGTTACGATGAGGGCGGGAATTATGGCGAGCGTCAGGGGAATCTTGATTTTTAAGGTCATTCCCTGGCCCGGGCGATTCTGGATGTCCACCGTGCCGCTGGTTTTCTCAATGTTCGTCTTGACGACGTCCATGCCCACGCCGCGACCGGAGACGTTGGTGACCTTCTCTGCCGTTGAGAACCCGGGCAGAAAGATCAGGTTCAACAACTCGCGTTCGTTCAGGCGGGCGGCTTGGTTGGGGGTAATAAGACCGCGTTCCAGGGCCTTCTGCTTGACGCGCTCCAGGTTGATTCCTGCGCCGTCATCGGAGATTTCGATATTCACCTGCCCACCCTCGTGATAAGCGCGCAGGAAGAGATGGCCTTCCGGGGATTTCCCCGCCGCGCGGCGCCTTTCCGGCGTCTCGATGCCGTGATCGACAGCATTGCGCACGAGGTGGGTGAGGGGATCCTTGATGGATTCGATAATCGTCTTATCGAGGTCGGTTTCCTTGCCCTCCATCTCAATGCTGACCTGCTTGCCGCAAGCGGTAGCCAGGTCGCGCACGACGCGGGGAAACTTGCTCCAAACATTTCCAATGGGCTGCATTCGGATCTTCATAACACCTTCTTGCAGCTCCGTGGTGATCAGATTCAACCGTTGAGTAGTGTTCAGAAAAGCGGAATCCTGTTGCGTCGTAGAAAATTGCAGGATTTGGTTGCGGGCCAGCACCAGCTCGCCCACCAGATTCATTAATTTGTCCAGCAGGCCGATGTCAACTCGGATGTTGCTTTCGGAAAGCGCCGGAGAGCGAGCTTCCGTCTGCACTTGCAAGGCATCCTGCACGGCAGCGGGCTGGGCCGCGCCCGTCGCTACGAGAATTTCTCCCAGGCGGCGTTTGTCCCCATGCCTTTGGAGATCTAACGCTTCATCGACTTTTTCGCGGCTGGCCGCGCCCGTCTGCACCAGAATTTCGCCCAGGGGCTGAACGGGTTCGGGGATCTCAATCTCCCTTTGGGGTTCTTCGACTGCGGATGGAACCTGGGGGGCGGCAGGCGGTTTCACTTGGACGCCGGACGGCGAACCCGCGGCCTTGGTTTGACCCTGCAAGCGCGTGAGCATTTCGATCAGCGAGGTGTAGTCCGCGTCTCTGTCCCGGCCCGTGGTTTCAATCTTCAGGAGCATTTCGCGAATAGCATCCACCATGGCCAGAAGCCCCGAGGTGATTTCCTCATTCAGCGTCAGTCGGCCATCGCGCAAGTGGCTGAGCAGGTTTTCGCCCACATGCGCCACGGATTCAAGCCGCGAGAAGCCCAGAAATCCGGTTGTGCCCTTGATGGTGTGGATGGTGCGGAAGATGCTGGAGAGAACGTCTCGGGCGTTGGGGTCTTTTTCCAGCGTCACCAGGTCGCGGTCAAGCTGATCGAGATTCTCGTTGCTCTCCACGAGAAAGTCCCGAATGATATCGTCCGTATCGCCCATTGCCGACTTTTCCCATAGGGCCCCCGCAGGTACGCACAGGCCCCCCCCAGGTTTGAACCCCCAATGACAACAAGGGTCATCGAGCTTGCCGGATCAGCTCGTGACTTTTAGCCGCAAGTGAGTCCAAATTTTTGCTTTTTGCTCTAGTCCTGCTGCCAATCAGGCTATCCGCACACCAAGCCGGTGGCAGGGCAGCCTCCCCAAGTCCTACACTAATTGTTATCGACGGAAAGATTGGAGTCTTTAGCGGTTTTTGATGGAAAAGCACCTCGCGCAAAGACGCCAAGAGCCGCTAAGCAAACAGAGCATTTTTGCCTTGCGCGTCTTTGCGCCTTTGCGTGAGGCTGTTTATTTTTTCAAACTGCAG